>BDTA01000068.1 GCA_002897935.1 bacterium BMS3Abin08 | reverse complement strand
ACTGCTGTTTTATATTTTTGTCATACCCGAAGTCTGTAGTCGGGTATCCAGAAGTTACTGAAAAGACTGGATTCCCGCCCAACAGACCGCGGGAATGACGGCTCTATTGTTGAGTTTATACACAGACACTAAATAAAGGAGGTTGTTTATGACACTGATTGAAAGTGCAAGAAGAGGTGAGGTAACCGGGGACATCAGGAAGGTTGCCTCTGAAGAAGGGATCGACCCGGAAGTGCTGAGAGAACGCCTGTCAAAGGGTCAGGTCGTCATTCCATCGAACAGCTACAGGAAATCAAGGGCTGTAGGGATCGGCAAAGGGCTCAGGACAAAGATCAATGCATCTATCGGGACGTCCACGGATATAGTGGACCCTGCAATGGAGGTTGAGAAGGCAAGGGTAGCGGAACGCTATGGCGCAGACACCCTGATGGACCTGAGCGTCGGAGGTGATATTGCCGCCATCAGAGGGGCGGTGTTGGACGCCGTAAGCCTCCCGGTGGGCACTGTTCCTCTCTATGAGGCGTTTGCTCTCGCCATTGAAAAATACGGCGCTGCCGTGGATATGCCGGAAGAACTGCTCTGGGAGGTGCTGGAGAAACAGTGTGAAGAGGGGGTTTCTTTTATGGCCATCCACTGCGGAATAAACAAAATGACGGTTGAGATACTCAGAAAACAGCATTACCGCTATGGTGGGCTTGTCTCAAAGGGCGGCTCCTATATGGTTGCCTGGATGGAGCACAACAATAAAGAAAACCCCCTCTATGAGCACTATGACAGGGTGGTAGAGATACTGAAAAAGCATGATATGGTTTTAAGCCTTGGAAACGGCTTCAGGGCCGGTGCGATCCATGATGCCTCTGACCGTGTACAGATTCAGGAACTGATTATTAACTGTGAACTTGCCGAGATTGGAAGGGATATGGAGTGCCAGACAATGGTTGAGGGCCCGGGGCATATTCCGATAAACGAGATCGAGGCCAATATAATACTTGAAAAAAGCATGTCCGGGGGGTCTCCCTTCTATATGCTCGGTCCTATTACGACCGATGTGGCCCCGGGGTATGACCATATTACGGCTGCAATAGGCGCTGCCCTCTCCTCATCTTACGGTGCCGACTTTATCTGTTATGTCACGCCCTCCGAGCACCTGGGCCTGCCGTTTCCCGAAGATGTCAGGGAGGGTGTGATAGCTGCAAGAGTAGCCGTACACATTGGTGATATGATCAAATTCGGCCGGAAGGACAAGGACAGGGAGATGTCCAAGGCAAGAAGAAATATGGACTGGAAAAAACAGTTCTCCCTTGCTATCGATCCGGAAAGGGCACTTGAGATTAAAGCCAAAAGGGGAAATGGTGATGAGAGCACCTGCACGATGTGTGGAAGCTTCTGTGCTAACCGTATATTAAGCGGTATGTTTGTAGGGGATATGGAGGGTTCGGATAAGGGATGAACCGGCAGGGGAGTTGTTGATATGCTGAAACAGGGGATCGCGGTCCTGGTGATTACAGAAGAGGGCTTGGATATTGCTGCCGCTATAGCGAGGACACTGAAGGCGGAACTGCATGTCCGCAGAGGGATTAACAGCCGCGATTTAAGCGGGATCGAATCCATCGAGTATGATTCGCTGGGAAGGCATGTCGGGACGGTTTTCAATTCCTACAGGGGGCTTGTCTTTGTGATGTCCCTTGGGATAGTGAACAGGGTTATAGCGCCACTGGTTAAAAGCAAACATGAAGACCCTGCGGTTGTTACGGCAGACGAGGTCGGCCGTTATGTAATAAGCACCCTCTCGGGGCACGAGGGCGGTGCAAATGAGCTTGCCTACCTTGTCGGTTCCATTACAGGGGCGGAGCCGGTAGTGACAACCGCCACAGAGGCCGGCAGAGAGTATATCTGCGGTGTCGGCTGCCGCAGAGGCGAGGAAGGGGAGAGGATAATAAATGCAATAAGACGGGGGTGTGAGTTAGCCGGTATAAAAACCGGCGACCTCAGATGTCTTGCATCAGGATGGATAAAGCGGGACGAAGAGGGTCTGCATTATGCAGTGGGGCAGTTGGGCCTCTACACCCGTTTTATACCCGCGTGGTTAATAGAGCATTACTATCAAATAAATCCACAGGCCATCAGGTCTGATTTTGTATATGCAAAGACAGGCGTCTATGGAATCTCTGAACCATCCTCATTGCTTGCAGGCAGGAATACAGAGCAGGTGCTGGGAAAGACCTGCTTCGACGGAGTGACCGTGGCGATATCGAGAGAGAGGCTGTTTCGAAACAGAGACATCGGGCATATAAGCCCTGCAGTGATAATGGACAATGAAGACCTTATAAAATCCATTGCCCGGTCCGGATCTCCCGTCCTGATACTCGGGGGTACAACCGAGGCAATGAGGGTTGGGCGGGCAGTCCGGAGACAGACAGAGGACTTTTTCATAAGTACGGCAACGGAGTATGGCTATGAATTATTCATGGAGGAGTTTGGCGAGAGGGTGATAAAGGGCCGTTTTAGTGAGGAGACACTTAAGGAGTTTATCAGCGGGAAGGGGATAACGACGATTATAGATTGTACCCACCCATATGCAGAGGTTATTACGGAACTGGCCGGGAAGGTCTCCGCTGCTTCAGGTACAGGGTATGTCTCCATGGTAAGGAATACAGGCCCGGGGGATATAGATTACGAAAGGGGCATACGTGTCGGTTCAGTAAGGGAGGCCGCAGAGAAAATAAAGGAGACAGGCCTTGCCACGCCGTTTTTTACGACAGGGAGCAAGGACCTTGATTTCATCGAGGTCCTTGAAGGCCGGGATGTCTTTGTGCGGGTGCTGCCCTTTGAGGAATCAATAAAGCGATGCGTTGAGAAGGGGATAAACAGAAAGAACATTATCGCCATGCAGGGGCCGTTTTCCAGGGAGCTGGATATTGCGTTGATTAAACAGTATGGCTTTGATGTCATTGTTACAAAAAATACCGGAAGGGAAGGTGGTTTTTTTGAAAAGGTCAAGGCAGCGGAAATATGCGGAATATGGGTTGTTATTGTGGGGTAATGCATGTCCAAAGTGTATTTTATAGGCGCTGGACCGGGTGATCCGGAACTCCTTACCCTGAAAGGATTCAGGCTTCTTGATCAGGCCCATGTGGTGATTTATGCAGGAAGCCTTGTAAACCCCGCCCTGCTGGACGGTATACACGGGGAGACATATGATTCTTCAGCCATGAACCTCGACGAGATTGTCCGCTTAATGGAGGATTCCGTAAGGAAAGGCAGGATGGTTGTAAGGCTCCATACAGGTGATACCGCGTTCTATAGCGCCATATCCGAACAGATTGAGAGGCTGAGAGTTGCGGGGATAGAGTATGAGGTGATACCCGGGGTCTCATCTGCTTCGGCCTCGGCTGCATCAATAGCACAGGAACTCACAATACCCGAGATAAGCCAGACCATAATCCTTACGCGCCTTGAGGGAAGGACGCCCGTGCCCGGACGTGAAAAACTCAGGGATCTTGCGAGACACGGGGCAACGATGGTGATATTCCTGAGTGTGGGCATGATCGAGAGGGTCAGGGAAGAGTTGTTAGGCGGTGGCTATCCTCCGGAGACGCCTGTAGTGGTCGTGGAGAAGGCGTCATGGCCTCAGGAGAGGGTTTTGAGGGGCACACTCAGTGATATAGTCGACAAGGTGAAGGAGGCGGGTATTAAAAAGACCGCCCTTATCATGGTAGGTGATGCGCTCAGGGCTTCTCTTGAGGAGACCGGGAAGCAGTCCATGCTGTACAAAAAAGACTTCAGACATGGTTACAGGAGTTAATGATATGACAGGAAAACTCTACATCGTTGGTATAGGACCGGGTGGTTATGAACACATTACCCCGTCGGCTGTTAAGGCCATCGAGGCCTCTGATACTGTAGTAGGATACACAACATATATAAATCTCATCAGGGATTTGTTAACAGGAAAAGAGGTCTATTCAACCGGCATGACAGGGGAGATCGACCGTTGCAGGAGGGCCTTAGGCATGGCATCCCGGGGCAGAACGGTATCACTCGTATGCAGTGGAGACCCTGGTATATATGCAATGGCAGGGCTTCTGTTTGAACTTCTCAAGAACAGTTCCGTGCCCGCTAAGGAAGATGGGGAAATCCTGACCCCAATCCCTGATTCCCAACCCTCTTTCCCGGATATCGAGGTGGTTCCCGGGATTCCTGCCTTGAGTGCATGTGCATCGAGGCTGGGTGCTCCCATCATGCACGACTTTGCCTCGATAAGCCTTTCCGACAGGCTAACCCCCTGGGAGAAGATCGAGCAGAGGCTACACGCCGCAGCCGGAGCGGATTTTGTGATAGTGCTTTATAATCCGAAAAGCAGGGGGAGAAAGGAACACCTCGCCAGGGCGGTAAAGATCATCTCCCTCTACAGGGACGCTGAGACCCCTGTCGGTATCGTAAAGGCAGCCACAAGGGCGGGGGAGGAGAGAATAACGACGGTTCTGGGCAGGATTCCCTATGAAAGGGTTGATATGCAGTCCACCGTGATTGTGGGTAACTCATCGACGTTTATCTGGAATGAGTACATGATTACTCCCAGGGGATATCATGAGAAATATTCCGTGGTGTGATTTTTGTACGTGTTTTTTCCCCTGTGCCTTCTGAAAAGAAGACCCCGGTTATTCCCATTTCCTGGAGAGGGTTATCCAGATAACATGAGCGGTGCCATCTGAGACGTCGTCATACGGATCTTCCACGACGTCATCGAAGTCGGTATACCTGTATTCCGCCCTGACCATAAATCCATGAGACAACCGGTAACTGCCCTTTACCGAATAAGCGGTCTCTATGATGTCGAGCCTGGAAAATGAATCTATGGACTCAGGTGTAGTGAGATCAGCGGCGGTGACCTCGAAGTGTGCCTTGCTCCTTGTGCGGGTTATCCCCCCATTGAGGTTCAACTTTTCATTTACTTTGTAGTTGATGTTGGCCGTATATGTGTTGGCCGTTTGCCAGTAGGGCACCCCGGGATCATATCGGCGGGCATCCGACCATGTTTCCCCCCCGTCGAAGTTTGGTACCTTGTCGAGGAAGGCCAGATCCTCATCGATCCTGTTATGCATGTAGTAATAGGCCGTTAACAGCGAGAGATCCTTAGTGATCAGGAATGTGACAGTACCGAAAAATCCATTGCGTGTTACCCTGCGGGGTCCGGGTGACTCGGAGGGGCCGTCAGGGCCTACAAAGATAAGATTGTCCCTCTTCTCTTGTGTAACGTTGTAGTTAAAGGTGGTGCAGACCCTTGTAAAAGGGAGCCAGGAGATGCTGACCTGTCCCTCATCGGACCTGTCCGGTTCAACGTTGTATGCAGGGTTGTCGATTGATTTGTGGGTGTATTTTACCTTGAGATTCAGGCTGCCGGTGATCCTGGAATCTCCCGACAGCGAGAAGATGTTTTTCCTGGTTGAATCCGGGAGGTACCAGTCATCGTTGTTCGACCGCCTCCGTTCCTCGAAGGTATACTTTGCCCTGAGGGTCAGTACGGATAAGGGCCTGTACCTGATGGTTAAGGAGCCCCTGTCTGTTTTGGAAGAGATCGGGGGTCTGACGGAGAGGTCGCTGTAGGTGTTGGCGGGGTTGTCCCTGTCAACTATGGTAACGCTGTCCGGATCATCCGCGTCTCTCTCTGTGTGTTTGTATTTAACGTAAAAAGTCAGTCTTGTTGTGGGCATCCAGGTAAAGCGAAAGACCCCCGAGAAGTAGCCTGCCTTTGCATGGCTGTATTCGTTTTCCCTGTTTTTCCTGGTGAGGGTAACTGAAGCAACGATTTTACCGGTGTAGGAGGTGTGCAGCCTGAGGGTGTTTGTCGATCCCTTTAAATAAGGGACGAGACTGAGGGGATATGTCCCTCCGGTTCTTACAGATCCCGGTTCGGGTGAGCCGGCAGGGAGATAGTGTTCATACAGAACGGTGTCCCCACCACTATTAAACCTCTTTTCAGTGTGGGAGAAGTCCGCCTCAATCCAACGCAGATGACTGTTTATCCCGATGGTATATTCGGTTGTCTCCCAGTCAATATCCCTGCTTCTGGATGTCCTGACCCTGCCATTGGTAAAGGCTGAAGGCTCCGTGGTAAAAAAATATCCCGCTCCCCCGAGAGATCTCTGCTGTACAGTGCCGTCTTTCTTTACAAATCTTTCGTTGGCATAGAGATGCAAGGGGAAATCCGGTGTCTTGAACCTTACCGATCCTTCACTTATGCCTGTGCTGATACCGTATTCATAGAGACGGTCTCCGACGGCAGTGTCGGATACCGTGGGAGCTTCCCCGAGATAGACGTTTTTCAGGTTGTGAAATAATGTTCGTGTAACGCCCCTTAGTAGGACAATGTCCTTGTATGCATAACTGATATCACCAAAGTAATCCTTCCTGTTTTTAATATCGAGGTCC
>BDTA01000067.1 GCA_002897935.1 bacterium BMS3Abin08 | reverse complement strand
TTCTTTCGATATGGTAACCGTGGCAGCCTTTCCTTCAACAATGGTTTTCATTAAGAGTCCTCCTTATTTACGTGAATGCCGGCTAAAATCAAGTGAAAAAACAACCACAGAAAAGACAGAGAAATTATCGGGGATCAAAGTATATTTTCTTTATCATCTTTTACATATTTCTCTGTTTTCTGTGGCCTTTTGTATCTCAATAACACTCGTATTGAATCTTTAACCTGTTTCCCGGGAAACCGGAACGAGCTGAATGAGATTAACTATTTCATCCATTTCGGGGTAAAGGTTGTAAACCGGCCATCCTTAACAACCAGCCATGAGAGATCCCTTATGAGGTAATGCTCGGGGGCATTTCCTTTATAGATGTTCACCACGGGAATCAGGCTTCCGCGCCATCCCCTGATGGATTCCAAAGTCTCAACAAAACGGTCTCTGGTAATATTGTTCCTTCCCATCCTGCGTAATGCCTCGGTGACAACCTGTGCGCCGGCATAACCCCACATGTGTATGGCATCGGGCTCTTCATTTGGATAGTACTTCTTTAAAAGCCTAACGAACTGTCTCATCTTGGGATCAGGAGAATCAGGGCTCCTGAAAATGGTTGTAAAATAGGCTCCATCCACCGCATCTTTCCCGGCCAGTTCAATGACCTTCGGGCTCTGTCCGAAAAACACGACCTCTACGGGAACCTTCCAACCAAACTTCTGTCTCTCTGTAAAGAATCTAGCCGCATGCTCGGGTGCACATGAACAAAGCTGCACGTCGGGATTTGCATTCTTCATCTTGATAACCTGCGAGCTGACATCCAACTCGTCTTTTTCATATGGCTCGGCAACAAGCAATTTGACACCGTATTTCTTGAGCACGGACTTGATGCCTTTAAGATGTGACTTGCCGGATGGATCGTTCTGGTAAAGAAGTGTGACGGTTTTTGCTCCCAATTGCTCAGCAGCAAAACGGACTAACTGCTGTCCTTCCAAGAAATAGCTCGGATAGAGAGGGAAAACATACTTACTCGGGTAACCGACATTCTTTGCCGCCCCGGTACCGGCACCGACCAAGGGGACCTTCTTCTTCACAATATAGTCAATAACAGCAGCGGTTGGAGCAGAACCGAGCGGGTCTGCAATGGCAAAGACTTTATCCCGTTCAATGAACCGCTTAACGATCACTTTAGTGCGTGAAGGATTGTAGGAGTCGTCAACCATTTTGAAGATGATCTTGCGTCCGTTGATGCCACCCTGTTCGTTAACATAACGATACCAGGTATCAGCCCCCTTCCCCATCCTGAAATAAGTGGATTCCTTGCCGGTCATCGGCTGGTAGGAACCCAGCAGAATACTGTCATCCGTAACACCGGGATCATTGCCGGCATAAGCAATCGAAAGGCCGGTAAACAGCACGAGCAGAGAAACGAGCAATACACCCTTACCTATGTGCCTTAAAAAATCTCTCATGTTACCTCCTCAATTAGTTGCTTTCGAAAAAAGTTTATAAGTAGGTACCATTTCATCCTGCGTCATTCAATAAGCATCACCCCTTTCCTCCTAAGTTCCTGCTCCGCCTGCCTCCTTACACTTTATTCTCCCAAGATATGAGCGGACAACGGCATCGTTCTCCTTCAATTTCTGTGCTGAATCCGACAGGACGACTTTGCCGACCTGCAGGAGATAACCGAAATCTGCAATTTCCAGCGCCATCCTGGCATTCTGCTCTACAATCATGATAGAGGTTTTATCATTCGTATTAATTGTCTTGATGATCTGAAAGATTTCACTTACAAGCTTGGGAGCCAGGCCTAACGACGGTTCATCCAACAGCATTAACCTCGGACGCGCCATTAGTCCTCTTGCAATTGCAAGCATTTGTTGTTCTCCTCCGCTGAGAGAGCCGGCAAGCTGCTTCGCACGCTCCCGGAGGATGGGAAACATCGTCCAGACCTTTTCAAGGTCCTCCTTTATTGCCGAGGTGTCTTTCCGTACAAATGCACCCATTCTGAGGTTCTCTGTAATGGTCAGGTTAGGAAAAACCTTCCTTCCCTCAGGGACGTGTATAATGCCGAGTTTAACTATGCCCTCCGGGGAACATCTGTTGAGGATCTCTCCTCCAAATTCAATCTTCCCGGATGAAACCCGAAGCAGCCCGGAAATAACCTTTAAAGTGGTTGTCTTACCCGCACCGTTGGATCCTAACAGCGCAACTATAGAGCCTTCACGGACATTAATCGAGACTCCCTTCAATACCTTGACGGCATTGTACCCGGCTTCAATATTAGTCAGGTTAAGAAACATTCTGTTCTCCCAGATACGCCTCGATCACCGCAGGATTATGCTGTATCTCATCAGGCGCTCCATCGGCGATGTTCTTGCCGAAATCAAGCACATATATATACGTGCATACCGACATCACCATCGTCATGTCGTGTTCAACAAGGAGGATTGTAATCTTCATCTCTTTATTCAGATAATTTATTATGTCAATCAGTTCACACGTTTCTTCCTCATTGCATCCTGCTACAGGTTCATCCAGGAGCAGCAACCTCGGCTTTGATGCAAGCGCTCTGGCCAGTTCTACACGTTTCTGAATGCCGTACGGTAAACTATTCACGGTTTCTCCAAGTGTGTCTTTAATCCCGACAATATCGGCAATTTTCTCTGCCTGCTTCAGCAGATAACGTTCCCGCTTTAAGGCGCCGGGTAGAGAGAGCATAGCGGAGAAGGGGTTGGGTATGTGGCTGTGCATCCCTATCAGGATGTTATCGAGTGTTGAGCGACTATTAAAGAGGTTGATGTTCTGGAACGTCCTTGATATTCCCAGCTTGACTAACTGATGCGGACGGGTACGCCGCAAGTCCCGGTTGCCGTATTTCAGTATTCCGCTGATGTATCGTTGAAAGCGGCTTATACAATTGAAAAAGGTGGTTTTTCCAGCTCCGTTCGGACCAATAAGACCCGTGATGGAACCTTCGAGAACCTCAAGACTTACCTTATCCAGAGCCGCAAGGCCTCCAAAATAAACCGAGATATCTTTTGCAATCAAATTACTCATATATTTTCCCCTGAGGTTTTTACGTCCAACAACGACATTATCTTTCATCCAACTTCACCGGGAATACTCTAAAGACGGTTTTTTGAAAAAACTTCTGAAAGATACTGGCCAGACCGGCTGGTGCAAAAAGCAGCACCAGGATAAGTACGACGCCTTTGAGAATGGATGCGAAATCTCTTAATTCAGACAGATAATAGGGGAGAAGAACCACAAAAGCCCCACCAAGCACGGACCCTGCCAGTGAGGCCTGTCCGCCGACTACAACGGCAACGAGGAAATCGACCGATATCCAGATGTCGGCAAATGTTTCCGAAGAGACATAATTTGTGTGATGAGCAAATAACACGCCGGCCACCCCCGTAAAAGCAGCGCTTATGGCAAACGATAATGTCTTGTAGAGACGCAGGTTGATCCCGCTTGCCTCTGAGGCCCTCTCCGAATCTCTCACTGCCATAAAAGCACGGCCTATGGCTGACCGGATGATGCTCCAGGCAAACAGAAAGATCAAGGCACCGGTTATTAAACAGACATAATAAAAGCCCACATCCCCGAATTCAAATCCAAAGATATTGTTCGGAGCCAACGTAATTCCCTCACGTCCTTCAAAAACAGGCCAGTTATTAATGATTGAACCAATCGCAAAGGCAAATCCAAGCGTACCGATTGCTAAAAAGGCGCCGGCAAGCCGCAGGAATATAAATCCAAGTAAAAAACCGACAATGCCGGCCGTAATACCTCCTGCAAACAATCCGGGCAAGAGGGACGTTCCCAGGTACTGTCCCATTAAAGCGGATGTGTATGCTCCGATGGCAAAAAATCCACCATGACCTACTGTGACCAGTCCGGTATATCCCGTTAAGATGTTCACGCCGATTGCGGCAATAATATAAATATATGCCATGCTCAGCAGACTGGCATAAAAGCTTTCTATAAAGAATGGAAGGATCAAGAGAGCGCCGAGTACACTGAAGGCCAACAGGAGGTTCGCTTTGTTTGCCAACAATATTTTATCGGATTTCATCTACACCTCTCTACGTGCCTGACCGCCCATTAAACCCCTCGGTCTGAAGGCTAAAATCAAAACGATCATAACAAAAGCAATTGTTACCTTGTACTGCGCCCCCAGGTAACCTCCGGCGATATTCTCTATAACCCCGATCAGGAGGGATCCAAGGATTGCACCCGGTATTGAATATAATCCGCCGAAGATTGCCCCAACGTAGCCTTTAATCAGGACTGTATCCATCATCTGGGGGCTGACATAGATGATTGGAGCAAGCAGGATGCCGGCAACGGCAGCGAGCAGCCCGCCTACAGCCCATGTAAGCATTACAATGAATTGTACCGGAATTCCCATCAACCGGGCTGTTTCCGGATCATCTGTTATTGCGCGCATGGCTATACCGGCCTTTGTATATCTGAAGAACAGAAACAGACTGAGTCCAATACCGGCGACAATCAGTATATTGAAGAGGGATGCTTTGCTTATGAGCGCCCCTCCAATAGAGATGGGCTGAACGGAAAAGGGGTTTGGAAAGGCCTTGGTGTCTCTACCCCAGATCCATCCTGCCATGCCGTGCAGGATATAAAAAACACCCAGTGTTGCTGTAAACAGTGTCAGCCAATCGGCATCTCTGATCTTCCTCATGACAAGGCGTTCAACAAGTACTGCAAGTAAAACAACTGCAAAGATTGTTGCAACAAAGGCGATAATGAAGGGAAGATGCAATGTTTTCAAAAAGACGAGGCCCATGAATGCTCCGATCATACTGAAATCACCCTGGGCAAGGTTGATCGTCCGGGTATTACGGAAGATCAGGACTATAGCCACGGAAGTAAGGGCATAGAGGCTTCCCGTTGCAATCCCACTCATGATCAGTTGAGCCAGCATAAAAGATAACCTCCCGTCGGTAAATTATCGACAAAATATGTATTGAATTGCAATATATTTATCCTCAATATAATAATATATGAGATACTATATCCATGTCAACAGGAATTTGTCAACAAAAATTTTAAAAGGCTTGGAAATATTTTTATTAGGGGGTTTTGTGTTGAGAAATCCGATGATTTTAGAACTTTAATTTTTGGCTTATCATGACCTCCTGCAAGGCTCATAAGGTAATTATGAGGAGAACAATGTATGAATTCGTAGAAAAAAGTCTTTAACTGTCACCCTGAACCATGTGCTGAACTCGATTCAGTATTGTTTCAGGGTCTCATAACACGTTGATTTTTCGAGATTCTGAAACAAGTTCAGAATGACATAACATGTTTTTTTGACTTTTTTACGAGACTGTCAACAATAGACACAGGGAAGGACCTAAACCTCCTCTTGAATTATGTTAGAGAGTGGTTGAAATTACTAAATGGAAATCCGGGAATAACAGACAGATACCGGGAGATTATTAGGACAACTGATGGTATCGTCACAACCTCCGGAGCACTCTTGTTTAAAAGGGGACAAGCATTGACGGATACATACCCGGTTGATTTTATCTGTTTCCACCCCCATCATCCTTATCCTGAGAAGTGAGTGAAGACAAAGAGAATTTTCACATGAAATCATGTGAAGCTGAAAAACTCATTGATGATTCAATTTCTTGTGTTGTCAAGAAATTATTTTTTCTTTCCCTTATACGAATAATCGGAGTCTATAGCCCTGTGAATGTAAGGGATAACGGATCTCCAGGCATCCAGTGCTATCTTGTATGTCTTCTTGCCCTTGGGAGTTAAAGTGTAAACCTTTTTCATTCTCTTGTTCTGGGTCTTGGGATTCTCCAGAATCCTCGCATACCCTTCCTCGGTCAGTTTCTTCAGAACAGGATAGATAGTCCCGAAAGTCGGCATGCAGCATCCTTCGGTAAGCAGAGAAAGTTCCTTCAAGATACCGTAGCCATGATTTGGCCCTTCATTCAAGATCTTAAGTACATAGAATTTGGACAGGCCGTTGTTGATGAGAGATTTCCAGTATGCAGGATCGTCCAAATTAGGCATATTACCTCCTTATATATTTACTACCTATATAATATTGTACTATACAGTGTAGTATTATTGAACTATATTATATAAAGTAATATATGGCTGTCAACAATATTCTAAAAAAAAGCAAAACAGCGGGCTGTTATCACAACTATGCAGCAACAAACTGACGACAACAGATCATAACATACTAAATAGAGTCTGTGTATAAACTCAACAATAGAGCCGTCATTCCCGCGGTCAGTTGGGCGGGAATCCAGTCTTTTCAATAAGTTCTGGATACCCGACTACAGACTTCGGGTATGACAAAAATATAAAAAACAAGCGGTTCCGGATTCCGCATCAAGTGCGGAATGACGGAATAGATGAATTTACACACAGACTCTAATTAACCAATGAATTCCTTTGCTATAACACTTGTACTTTTTTCGACATTTATGCATGCCGGATGGAATCTGCTTTCAAGGCACAGAAGGCTTGAAGGGGCCTTCTTTCAGAGAATGCTGCTTTTGATTTCCGTGGCCGGATTCTTTCCGGCAATCATCAGTGAGATCTTGACGCACTCTCTGACTCCTAAGGCCTGGATATGCGTCCTGTTCTCCGGGGTGTCCTGCGGACTGTATTTTTTTTCTTTGAGCCGGGCCTATAAGGCCTCGGATTTTGTTATCGTTTATCCGGTGGCGCGTGCCCTCCCCGTGCTGCTTGTAGGGATCGGGGATGTATTCAGGGGAAGATATCCAACATCACTTGGATGGTTGGGAATGATCCTTGTAATGTTAGGTTGTTTTCTGATTCCACTTGAATCCATCAGGGACTTTGAGTGGAAGCGGTACTTTAACAAAACGAGCCTCTGGATGATTCTAACCGCCGCAGGAACTGTTAGTTACTCACTCCTTGACAAGGTGGCGGCCGAGTCTGTATCGGAAAGCCCTTTTACGGCTCTCAGGTATGGATATATATTCTTCCTGATCTCTTACGTGGTTTACCTTGTGGCTTTTAGATTGGTAAAACAAGAGGCGTCCGACCTCACTGACCTTGGATGGAAGTACCCAGCCATTGCGGCTTTTTTGAATTTTGCAAGTTATGGGCTTGTGCTCTGGGCGTATCAGTTGAGTGAACGTGCCAGTTATGTCGTTGCATTCAGACAATTCAGCATTGTGATTGGTGTGATTGGTGCCTTTATTATCTATAAAGAGAGGGGTGTGGTGGTTCGTCTGACTGCGGTTTCACTTATCACTATCGGACTGGTGAGTATCAGTCTATGGGGGAAGTGACGGATCTTGTAAATTCCGGACAAACCGTTGTTTTGATTGCCTCTTTATTATGTTTTTTAAATCTAATAAACTCTACCTAACGATACTCCGCCGTCTCTGCGGCGGGGAGTTTTCATTTTTTTCAGGATGTCTCAGCTGTATGAGGGTAATTACACCAAGAACGGCCACGACACCGTTGAAACAGAAAGCAATACCCCCATTTAAGGTGCATTGTAAAGCCGGTGAAGGACCGGACCGCCTGTTTCGATCCGATCTTAATTACAGGATGAAAGTTCAACAACGGAGAAGGCATAAACAGAGTCTGTGTATAAACTGCCGTTTTTTACTTTTGTCATGCCCGAAGTCTGTAATCGGGCATCCAGAACTTATTGAAAAGACTGGATTCCGGCTTAAGGATTGCCGGAATGACAGACAGAGATACTGGCTTTATACACAGATACTAAATAGCAACCAGCCTGTAAATGGAACAATAATGATAGTTATTTTTTAATCATCACGTTAAGCACAAGTGCCGCCCCTTTATAGAAGTCGTCTTTGGCATGTTCCATAAGCCTGTCGACAAACGTCGGGACCCATAGGGACATGTGTTCATTTACAAAATCATTCTTGATCTCAAAGAGCCTCGATGCCTCGGCCCTCTGCCTGTCCTCGAATAGTTCTATTGTCCTTTCTGTAAGATAAGAAACAAACTCCAGCTCTATGCCTATATGGTCGTCAGGGGTGCTGTAAAGGTCTTTAACCGCCATCCCTGCATTAAGGTATCTCTTTCTGACCTCTATGGTAATGTTTGTCATCACTGTTTTTGTCTCAGAGAGATAGAAGGAAGCATATGGTATCGCAGGCGGGTATTTGGGACCGATAAAGAGCCTTGCAAACTCTACCGCAAGGTCTTCTGCATATGCAGCAAGGTCTTCTCTGTGTCTCTTTACGGACTCTATCATCAGGGTCAAACCTCTGTCCAGCCCATCTTCCTCTGAGGGCATAGTCACCTTCAACAGATCTCCGAGGAACTCTTCTGTTGGTTCACTCCAGAAGACATACTTCAGGAGATTAAAAATATACCTCTCCTCCTTTAAATCCTCTATCATCGGCGACTCCATCATGATTGTCTCCATATTTATCTCCTGGTAATGTTTTCTTACCCGTAGGTTAACACGGATTTTCCTGAATTAATATAGGGAGCAGGGCAAGGCCCTGCCCCCTGCTCTCATTCACTGCCTAAATCTTTTTAACCCTTACAAGCATATCCGCATAACCCGGGAATCCCATTATTGGGGAGAGGTTATCGGGGTCGACAAGCATCCCATGATTTGGAGTGTATTTTCTCTGAGCATACGTTGGTCCCAGGCCCGGGCTGAACCGTCCACCGGTTGCAAAACCGATCTTTATCACACCATGTCTCATACCCTGAGATACAACGGCCTTACCCTTCACAGAGTGGCCAAGGGGGTTTTCGATGATGATCATATCTCCTGTCCTGATGCCGAGGCCTGATGCATCGTCACTGTTTATCCAGATCGTACCAACGCCGAATTCACCCTTCTTGAAGGTATGCTTTACATCCTTTACGGGAAGCTTACCACCGGGGTTTGCATCGGTAACCTTGTAGGTGAATTCCTTGTTCATCATCCTCCATGTACCCTCTGCCTGAACCTCACCAAGGAAAGACAGCATCTGAGTAGCACTCATCGAATGGTGTACCCTTCCGGCGGTCAACTGGAACGGGTAGTCCCCGGCATACTTCTTATATTCCGGATTTGTGTAAGGGTTCCACTTTGTCTCAAACCAGAAGAAGGTCTTCGGAAACTTCTTAAAACCGATCTCCTTAAGGCCTTCGGGAACATCTCCACCGGCCTTCTCAATCTTCTTATTATGCTTTGAATATCTGCCCTTACGTTTCCCATCATACTCAAAATCCCATATGAACTCTATCATCTTTGTAGAGGTCTTTGGAAATGCCTTATTCGGTTCGTCCTTGTCATGCTTTCTGTACCTGTACCAGCTCATCGGCCAGACAGCAACGCCATGATTCTTCCTGAGCCATTCAACGGTAACATACCTGCCTATCACCTTCTTCTTATTATGGTCAATCTTGACCTCTCCCTTCTCAAGGGAATCGGGTGTTCCAATAAGTTTGTAGCCCTCGGGATACTGCGGATACGGAAGCGGCCTCCCCACATTCGGCCTTCCCGGAGATACCTCAAGCATTTGATTCACGAAGTCTTCTTCGGTCTTATACTTTTTCCAGAAGTCCTCCGGTCTTATATCCCTGTCGCCAAGCTCATAGAGCCTCTTTGTGAGCATGTTCATTATTTCCGTTGGTTTCCTGCACTCATAGAGTGGCCTGATCACGGCATCCCTGTTGTAGATTACCTGTGTTGACGGATAGATATCACAAAGGGATTGCCTCTCAAAGTAACCGGCCTCTGGGAGTATTACATCAGCATAGAGCCCCGTTTCTAAATAGAGTGTGTCAATGAAGACGAGGAGTTCCAGTTTATACTCTCCATTTGGATCCTTCGCTGTCACCGCCTTAATCCACCTTTCGGGGTTACTGCCGGTAAAGAGGGCGTTTCCGGTTCTCGCCACATAACATTTTATCGGGTATTTATAACCACGGAATGGGCCGTACTTGATGTGGACTCCCTCAAGGAAGGCCATAGGATAGTTTGCGACAGAATCGTCCCAGGCAGCAGGGTGTTTACTACCGTAGAGGTCCATATGTAGGTGTTCGACCTCACCCTCAACCTCTCTGCCATCAATCATCCTCTTTATCTTCCTCTTTTTGAACTGCTTGCCTTTTGCTTTTCCACCCTTGCTGCACTTTACCAGCTCTGTGTCGATTGCGCCACCAGGGGCATCAAAGTTGCCGGTGATAACATTAAGGACTGTCCCGAGTATTGATGCACAGGAACCGTTATAGTGGTGCCCCGGCGACTGCATACCCCAGACAAGCGCTGCTGGTTTGGTAATACCGAAATCATGGGCGAGTTCTCCTATATCCTTCCCTGACAGCCCTGTCCTGTCTGCAGCCCACTCAAGGCTGAAGTAGTTAAGACCATTTACCGGGTCTTTTTTCATCCACCATGACTTAAAGGCATCCATGAACTCATCCCATCCAATAACATACTTCTTCATCTCCCAGTCGATGTATCTGCGGTTGGTATCTTTTGGGTTGTCATTTTCAAGGATATAACGAAGCATCGCCCCAAAGAGGTCTCCGTCTGTACCAGCCCTCGGAGCAAGCCACTTGTCAGCCTGAGATGCGGTATTACTGAGTGAGGGGTCAACAACCACGACCTTACAGTCGTTCTCTACCTTGGCACCGACGGTTCCCCGCTGCTCATAAAATATCCTCGTGGCAACAAACGGGTTCCACCCGTTATATATTATCAGTTTATTCCTGTAGCCATACTGTTTCTTTAATGAACGGTCAGGCTGTCTCACAAGCTGCGGTGTCATGAGGTCGGGCTCAACCCTTTTCCCGCCAAATATGAGCTTTGGACCATGTCTCCTCGGTGTGTCGCATATGGAACCATGTTCGGTGCAGTTCGGCGTTCCATAGGCAAAGAAAAGTCTCCAGTACTGGTCCCTATCTGTAACATCACCAGCGTCCATGATGATGGATTCTGCGCCGTATTTCTTTTTGATATTTGTAAGTTTTTTAGCGAGATAATCGATGGCCTCCGACCATGTAACCCGTTTAAACCTGTTCTCTCCCCTTTTGCCCACCCTTATCATGGGATACTTGAGTCTGTATGGGTTATAGGCGAGTTGTAGTGCAGATGCCTCCTTGGCGCAGATAGTACCATCGTTCATGGGGACTTCTTTGTTGCCATAGAGCTTCCTGATAACCCCATCCTTTACCCAAACCTCGAGCCCGCACTCTGAAGGGCATGTGGCAGATGCAGTATATTTGACCTCGTACTTACCCATTGCCCTGCTCATCGCCTCTGCCTCGGATGGAGAGAGGTTCTTAAGGGACAGGAGCCCCGAGCCACTTAATGTGGAGACCCCGGCAAAGGCACCGGCATATTTCAAAAAAACCCTTCTTGAAAACAACATCTTTGCACCTCCTTCTGTAATTACAATGCACCTTAACAATGTTCTTTGCCGAAAGCACCGAAGTGCCGGAGGCAAATATAAAGATAAAATATCAGAACCTTACATTGCTATGCCGTAAGGCATACCATCGGCAAACTCCGACCTCTGGTCGGATAGCTTCACTATATTATCTCTTCCTTTTCTGCACGATGAAAGGCTTTTTCATCCTTTGGTATCCAGATTAACAGTAGTTGAGGGCCGGTCCCATATTCGGGATGCCTTACAAGCGTCCTGTTTGTCCTGGCCAGATTGTATACCTCACTGTCCTGGTCGTCAAGGTCACCGAAGAATCTGGCCTTTCCAACACAGTTTCTGACGCAGGCAGGATCAAGTCCTGCCTTCAACCTGTGAAGACAGAAGTCACATTTGTCGACTATACGAAGATCCGCTGCCTTTTTTCCTCTTACCTCGGAGACGGTTTTGGCATATTTACCGGGGTCGTTCTTAACAGGGATATAGGGGTGAATATACCTTGCACCATAGGGACACGCAGGAACGCACCTTCCGCATCCGATACAGAGATTCCTGTTAACAACAACAATGCCGTCCTTCCTCTTATACGTGGCTCCATTTACCGGACACGGAAGAAGACAGGGCGGGTTTTCACAGTGATTGCATGCAGCCTGGAAGAAATACCTCTTCGTATCCGGGAAAACACCAATCTCCATGTCGTGCCACCTGTTCCGGTACTTTCCCAAGGGCACTTCGTTTTCCATCTTGCAGCTGACCTGGCAGGAGTTACAACCAACGCATTTCCTCAGGTCAACCACAAGGGCATACTTTTTTGGCATGACAGATACCCCCTTTCTTTACAATACAGTATTTAATAGATAATTAGTTTCTATAAGGGTATCAATTATCATGCCAGAGGTAACTTGTTGATATTAAAAGATATTATTATATTGGAGATGTTCAACAACTGTACAGGTGTGCAGGGGATGAACAGACATTCGGGTAAAGGCGGGATTTCTCCATCATTGTTGAAAGGCTATCCGTCAATGTTCAGTTTTTTCCTGAGTGTATTCCTGGATATCCCCAGCAGTCTTGATGCCTGGACCTGATTCCCCCGTGTCTGATCCAATGCCTTCCGTATCAGCTCTCTTTCTATCCTTGAAATTAAATCCTGGAATATAGCATTTGAACCATTTTCAAAAGCCAGGACTGCAAGGTTTTTAACGGCTTCAGCTAAATTTGCAGAGGGATTTTCTGCGGCTCTCATACTAAGCCCTTCACAGCATTTTATGGATAGATAATCACTCTTACACAGAACCATTGCCTTTTGTACGGCATTTTCAAGCTCCCTTACATTGCCGGGCCAGGAATACTCTTCCAGCCTTTTCAGGGTATCCGAGGTAAGACCCTTTATCTCCTTTTTGAATACCCTGTTATATTTCTGAATGAAATAGTGGACAAGCTCCCTGATATCCTCTCTTCTTTCTCGTAATGATGGTACCCTGACGGCAACTACATTGATCCTGAAATAAAGATCCTCCCTAAATGTATTCTCCTCAACCATAGATTCAAGGTTTTTATTTGTTGCGGCGATTATCCTTACATCTGTTTCAATAGTCTCTGAACCCCCGAGTCTCTGGAATCTTCCATCCTGCAAAACCCTGAGGAGTTTTGCCTGTATGGATAGGGGCATGTCCCCTATCTCGTCAAGAAATATTGTTCCGCCACTGCATTGTTCAAACTTTCCCAACCTCTTAAAATCCGCACCTGTAAACGCCCCCCGTTCATATCCGAAGAGTTCACTCTCCAGAAGTTGCTCGGGAATGGCTGCACAATTTATTGTAAGAAAAGGCTTATTCGACCTGTTGCTGTGATGATAGACTGCCCTGGCAATCAATTCCTTGCCCGTACCGCTCTCCCCCAGAATAAGAACAGATGCATCGGTGGGTGCAATCCTGCCAAGCTGCTTATATATGTCAAGCATCTCCTGACTCTTTCCTATTATTTTTTCACCCGATACAGACTCCTCCCATTCATCAAAGGAGACCACAGCTTCCATCATCGCCCTTGTCCTGAGGGCATCCTTTATCAGACGTAACAGTTCATCATTGTCAAAGGGCTTGACAAGATAATCATAGGCCCCTAACTTCATTGCCTCGATTGCCTTCTCGGTTGTGCTGTAGGCGGTCATCATTATTACCTGAACCTTTGAGTGAGACTCCTTTATCATAGCCAGCGCCTCAAGACCACCTAACTCAGGCATTCTTACATCCATAATCACAACATCCGGCCTTAAAGATTCTATCTTTTTAAGTGCCTCTTCACCTGATATGGCAGTCTCCACATGAAAGCCTTCAGAAGAGAGAAATCTCTTGAGCGAGTAACAGACCGCTCTCTGGTCATCCACAACCAGTATCTTATCCCTTGAAACGCTCATCTGTTTACCGGAAGCTCTATATTAAATGTTGTTCCATTACCATTACTGCTGAAGCTGATATTTCCACTATGAAGCCTTATTATATTATAAACTATTGAAAGGCCAAGGCCGGTTCCATCGTTTTTTGTAGTAAAAAAGGGATCAAACACCTTCTCCTTGATACCCTCTGTAATGCCCCTGCCGGTGTCTTTTACCGAGATCACCACCCTGTCATTGTCCGCTTTGCTGCTGAATGTCAGTGTCCCTCCATGAGGCATCGCTTCAATTGCATTAATGATGAGATTCAGTAGAGCCTGTTCGATCATCGTCCTGTCAGCCCTTACGAGTGGAAGTTCTGAGAGTTCAAGAACAGGTCTTATAGATTGATCTTTTATCTGAAACCTGGTTAGGTGTATCAATTGTTTTATTATAGCATTGATGTCCACTTCGGACAAATTAAACTCATCACCCTTTGCAAACCCCAGAAACCTTGTAAGGATCTCATCCATCTGGTTCACCTCTGACAGAACAACATCCATGTCCTCCTTTGTTAATCCTGTGCTGTCCTTAAATGCCTGGAAAAGCACCTTAATGGAGGTTAGGGGATTCCTGAGTTCGTGTGCCAGTCCTGCCGAGAGCCTTCCCAATGCAGTTAATTTTTCCGTCCTGAGCATCTGCTTGTAAGATTTCTCTATATTATCCCTGTAAAGCTTTAGTTCCTGAGAAAGGATGTTAAAGGTTCCGGCAAGCTCTCCGACCTCGTCCCGTGAAGTTATGTTGACTTTTCCCCCAAATTCTCCCCTTGAAAGACGGCGGGTAAAATCAACAAGCCTGTTGAGGGGTTTCGTGATAAACCTGCTGAAAAAACAGGACAGAACAGAACCGAACAGTATCACAATACCTGTCGTTAGCGCTATAACATTTCTAACCCTGTTCAGGGTCTGTGATATTCTGTCTTCCTTTATGCCGATGTGGAGTTCAGGATTCATACCTCTGAATATCTTCACACCTATATCTCTGATAAACCCCTTTTCCGTATCGAGTAACTGTATAGATAAAGGACTGTCTATAACCGGATTCCATCTTAATATGTGAGGGGGGTAACCGTTTTTGAATGTATGTGCAAAAAGATATCCCTTTTTATTGGTAACAAAAATATACTCTATATCCTGTTCGGTTCCGAGGACATCCTCAAGCGCTTCCTGTGTTTTATAAAAATCGTCCAGGAGTATAGAGTCGGCGATTCTGTCAGAAAGGTTTCTTGCAATAGACTCACCCTGTTTTGTTAATTCAGCCCTCATAGAGCTTGTTACCACCCCTCTTACAGTGAGTCCGATTAATAAACCGAGGCTGACGGCAATGACTACATTAAGCAGAACTATTTTTACCCAGAGTTTCACTTTAGAAGGCCGTATCTCCTAACGAGCTCCCTGATCTCCTTTAAGGAAGACTCCTTATACTCTGTAAACCCGTCGGGCATCTCTGTCCTGTCCCAGTCTACGAGGACGCCTGCCTGTTTTCCCTTGGGGTCAAACGACAGAAGAACAGTCCGGACAACCTTTACAATGGTAGGATCAACATCCTTATTGAAGCATATCAGGCTGCTTGGGTAGGGTTTTGAGATCGCGAGGATCTTAATCTTTCCTTCAGCTACCAATCTTTTTGCCAGGGTATCCTGTATCCCGCCGGCATCGTACTCTCCATTCAGGACTGCCCTTGCAGTGTTCACATGTGAACCGCTAAAAACATATCTCTTCAGGTCTTTCAGGGTAATTCCTGCATCTTCAAGCATCTTACGCGGTATTATGTGTCCCTGGGTTGAAAATCTGTCTCCAAAGGCAAAGGTCTTACCTCTTAAGTCTTTAATATCGTTTATGGGGCTATTCAACTTTGTAAAAACAGCCGCACGGTATTCAGGCTTACCCTCTGAGTTAAGACCCATGACAAGGCAACCCACACCATACTTCTCTTTTGCAAGGATACAATTAACAGGACCGAGGGCGGCAAAATCAGTAACACCCTTCCCGAGGTTTTTTACTGTGTCTTCATATTTTTCAGTGAACCGTAAAGAAAAGTTGTTTCCGGTGTTTCGCTCAAGATACCTGAGGAATGGAAGATATATCTTAACATCCTCTTTTGGTCCAAGCCTGAGATCAAAACCGAATTTAAGAGAACCAGGGTCATATGGAACAACGTAAGTATCCTCATTTGCGCTTCTTTTTTCAAGGCTTACCTTTTTAGGGACCTCACCCCTTTCACAGCTTGAGATAAGAAACAGTACAAAACAAAGAAAAAATAATAGATACCTCAGATTGTTTGCCATATATCCTGCCTATTTGCCAAAGGGGCATACGGGATATCTGCACTCCTTGCAGTTGAGACATAGGCCCCCATGCCCGAGTGCAGCCAGTTCCTCCCTTCCGATATGCTCACCTGTGAGGATCCGCGGGAGGACAAGGTCAAAAACGGTTGTCCTGTGATACATCCCACAGGCGGGAATGCCCAGGATGGGAATAGATTCAGAACAAAGAGGCCGGAAGTCAGAGGACAGACCTTCTTTTTTTTCTGATCTCTGTTTTCCGTCTTCTGTATTCTGAAGATATGCCACCAAAAACATCGCACCCGGCAGGACTGCTGAGCCATAATAGATTTCGCTAACTCCGAGATTTCTTATGGCAAAACGGGTCACATCATCAGGGTCGACCGACATCCCACCGGTTGTTATCAGGAGATCGGCCCCGGCTTCTTTGAGCTCCCTCAACCTTGCCTCGATATATGATGCATCATCAGGGGCATAATACATCCCGATCATCTCACCATCGAGATCTTTTATCTTTTTCTCGATTATTGGCGCAAAGGCGTCCTTTATCCTTCCGTAGTAGACCTCATTGCCTGTTATAACCACGCCGGCCCTTGGCTTCCTGATTTCCTTAACCTCAATCACCCCGGAACCCTGAACTGTTTTTACAGCCTCGTCAACGATTGTCTTTTTTACCACCAGAGGTATCGCCCTTGTTCCGGCTACTAATTTACCCTTTTTTACAGGTGTACCGTTGTGGAGCGTTGCACACATCACCTCTCCAAGCATATTAAAGGCGGTAAGGGTAGCACTATCTATCTTTAAAAGACCGTTGCGTTCAGCGATTATATTAATCTTTCCCTCTTTTGGCTTACCCTGCATCCTTACGCCATCTCCCATCAGTGCCTCTGCAAGCTGATAGGCCGCCTCGTCCTCATGTACTTCATCCTCTCCAACATTCAGGACATAGAGTCTCTCCTTACCGAGACGCTGAAGATGACATATATCCTCCTTCTTCACTATATGTCCCTTTCTGAACGCCCTCCCCTTAAACTCTCCCTGTCGAATCTCTGTAATATCATGGGCCAGTACGGTACCGACCGCCTGATCGATCGGTATTGTTTTAACATCTACACTCTTTCCGGCGTCCAAACTATCAATATCGCACATAAAAACCTCCTAATTCCGTTGAAAGTATCTGAGGGTCTTACTAAAACCAAAAATGGCATAGTAGACCCCTATTCCCGTAATAAAGCCTATCGTCGCTACGCAATCGGGAAAAGGCCACCTGTCGCCAAACGCTCCTGATGTATCCCATAAAAACCGTTTTATTTCACCCACTGAATATGCTCTTGAACCTCTCATCTATAATCTCCTTTATCCCTTCCTCCATCATCCTGTACCTGGTAATAAACTCCTTTGCCTCATCCGTCAGCACGGCACCCCCGCCATGTTTACCACCTGCATGTCTTTCCACCAGCTTGATACCCAGTCTATCCTCCATTGTCCCGATATAACTCCAGGCCTTTCTGTATGAGATATTTATCTGCTTTGCCGCCTGATTTATTGAGCCATACTTATCTATAGCCTCAAGCAGAAACATCCTGCCCCTGCCAAAGACAGGCTCACCATCAATCTCAATCCATAGTTTTGATCTAATTTCCATAATCAAAAATCAAAAGAAATTAAACAGGACGCCGATTTACGCATATATAATTTTGATGCACTCGTAAAAAGTCCTGATTGTCACCCCTGAAATAAATTCAGGGCAGGCTCTGAACTTGTTTCAGGGTCTCATAACTTCTTGATTTATATAGATTTCCCGAACTTGATTCGGGATTCAGAATGACAGAATAGGGTATTTCTGATTTTTTACGAGACTGTCAATTTTAATGAACTCGCCAAAATTCCTCTCAGCTCTGCTGTGGAGCAGTTCATTTTAAAATCCCGATAATCTGCATTCATCTGCCTCTTGAATTATTTCAAAGTTCGTTATGACAAAAGTGCATAACGGAATCCAAGACACTTCATTCCGTGGTAATTGTTATCTTCTCTAACCAGAAGATCCCATTCAAAGGCGAAAGTATCCCCTTTACAGTACTCGATATGAGGAGCCTCACAAACTCCTTCCTTATCGACACCTCTGTCTCATCGGAAAACATTTTGAGTTCATCCGGGCTTATATATAGATTCACCTTCTTTCCGGGAAATCCAAGTGATTCTGCCATGCCTCTCAACATCGTACCTATATACCTCTGGGTGAAACCGTTCAATGGTATAATCTTGTCATTAACAAAGAGGAGCGTCTTCAATCCTGTAGTATCCTCCTGTTGCACATGCCCTGCATAAGATGCTTTCATTGCTCCTTACCTCCCTCATATCCTGGACATACTCACCACAGGCATCACACCTGACCCTGCTTAACGGCCTCCCCGGCATGTCCTGTGGCAGGATATCCAGATCTACCTCCCGCGAGGAGAACAACTCGTCATCAGGCATTATCCTGTATGCCTCGATCTGGCATTGATATTTATTCTCTATCTCCGGGAAATACTCCTTTGCCTTCTCCCTTGCCTCCTCCCTTGCCACAATCCTTACAGCCCTGCCCGTATCGAGGTTTACAAAGGTTGCCGCCATCTTTCCATAATCCACGAACCGCATGGTCCTCTTCCCGAGACTGCAACCGGTAACGGACTGGAGTGCATCTGTGGCACACCGGTCGATCTCTACAACGAGATAGATCTTCTTTCTGTCCCTGCCCTTGGGTTCTTCAATCCCGATTTTGTTTAATCCATAAACAGCCATCCTGACACCGAGGACCTGCCCGGGGCATAGATGACCATGAATCATTACGGACTCTTCAAGCAATCTCTGGAAATCCGTTGTTGAAATACTCAATTCATCAGCTCCTTGATACGGCTTTAAAGGATGTATATCCTTACAATGCCTGTTTACCGAAAGCCACCGCTTCAGACAGTGCTACTTGACTTACTAATATAATGATAACCGATGACAATGTAAATTTTGTATTAATTTCTGTTAAAAAGCAATCAAGTCATGTTTCAAACTACGTCGTTTATTGCTTCTTCTTAATACCCACAGCCTCTGCTGAGGGAAGGTTTCATTTGTGTATAAAGTCGAACAGATGTCGTTATTCCGTCATTCCGGCTTGTCCGGAATCGTTCTTTAAGTAAGGATTCCCGACTCCCGAATGCGTTCAGGATTGCGGGAATGACAAATGACTGTCGTTTATACACGTCTCTATTTAAAATTTGTTTATAAAGTCAATTTTTCTATCTGTCATTCCGGCAGTCCTTAAGCCGGAATCTATTCTTTTCAATAAGTTCTGGATGCCCGATTACAGACCTCGGGCATGACAAAAATAAAAAATGGCAGTTTATACACAGACTCTAAATAGAGTCTGTGTATAAAGTCGTTATTGTCATGCTGAACTTGTTTCAGCATCTCATAAGACCCTGAAACAACACCTCGGGAGCCTTCGGGACACATGGTTCAGGGAGACAAATTCAGGACTTTTTAAAGAGCCTCATAATAGAAACATACAAAAGCCGTGCCAGCGCCATACCTTAGAATCAAGCATCATTCAAAAAAATCTGTCCTTTTTATATGCACTTTCATATAAATTCTGTTCAGAATTTGAACATCTCTTCACAGTGGGAGCAGGTAAGCACTGCTCCCACTGTGTTGTTCTCATGCCTTGATCAGTTTAACCATTGTATCGTAGAAAGATGAACTTCCACCGATCGGGTCAGTCATACAGACATTCTTGAGAACCGGGTCAACCCTCATGGCGGCATTTGGACAGAGACCTGTTGCCCTTCTCTTATCGCCCTTTATTGTTTTTCCATCGATCATTGTATCAGATGAACCATATCCCCAATGACCGAAGTGCCAGGATATGGCAACAACTCCGGGTCTCATGCCCTGGACTGCCTTTATCTTTCCGACCATGTCTTTCGTGCCCCTGTTGGGCAGGTGCCATTTGCCGTCGCTATTCGTTGCAGAGATGAGCCTTGCACTGTCGCCATCCTTGAAACCCTGACTTGCAGCAGTCCCTGCATTGATGAGAATGTAGTTCTCGGGCAGTATTGTACTCATCCAGTAGTTCATCGGCAGCGTCCTTGACTGGCCGCCGAGGATATCCTTATATGTTATCAACTGGAGCGGAAATCCCCTGTCGTCTATTACATTGCCGCCGGCATCTTTGGTAGGTTCATAGACAGCAATGCCTGAGAACCTCTTACCGGTCAGGGAATGTCTCTGCACAGCCACTGGCTCTGCATAGAGATCTATCTGTTTTCCGAACTTATGAACGAGCATTCCCGGTTTTACGAACGCTGCCTTCCAGTCTTCCCATCTTCCTCCCCTGTTCAGGAAGCTGACCACTTTTCTCCAGTTGTCGGGACCTGCCGCCTTCTCCCACATAGACAGGTCAAATATGGTTCTCTTCAGGTGTCTCCTTGCGTGGATGAAGAGCTTCATTTCGTTCCTTGATGCATCGGGTAGTGCCTGACCCTTCTTGTCACCCCACGCGAGGTTGGCAGCTAATTTGAGGAACCAGTCTTCGGGTCTGGTAAAGTCGAGACCCTTGCCAAGGCCGTTCCTTCCAAAACCACTGAGTCCAAGTCTTTCGGCGATAGCAAGCATCACTGCCTCCATCGAGCAGTGCTGCTTTTCGCCATAGACCTCCACCACCTCTGTCAACGGAGTAATGGTCGGCTGACGGAATTTAGACGCCTCCTGAGGCACATCCGGTGTTGTGTGCGGGGTACCCCATCTCTCCCATACCGCGACATCGGGGAATACATAATCGGCATACATGCTGCTCTCACCTATCACAATATCCGTGGTAAAGACAAGAGGGATTATATCAGGATTTGCAAGAACCTTTACCTGTTGATTTGCAGCGGGAATGGAAAGCGCCGGCGTACCTTTGTTTATCCAGAGCGCCTTTATATTGTATGGATAGCCTTCTGCTGCCGATGGGATAACCTCCTGATAGATATTCCCGGTAAACGGGAACCACGGCCTCTTTGCAGGATACCCTTTAAAGAGGGTCGAATCCTCGTATCTGGACTTTTCCCTTGTCAGTGCGTGACCAAAGGCATGGAGTTTGTCAGGATGCATCTTTTTGAAATAAAACGGCTTCTTCAGTTTGGAACCGTCCTCATGCC
>BDTA01000066.1 GCA_002897935.1 bacterium BMS3Abin08 | reverse complement strand
AATAGAGTCTGTGTATAAAGTCAACAATAGAGCCGTCATTCCCGCGGTCTGTTGGGCGGGAATCCAGTCTTTTCAATAACTTCTGGATACCCGACTACAGACTTCGGGTATGACAAAAATAAAAAACAGCAGTTTATACACAGACTCTAAATAGAGTCTGTGTATAAAGTCAACAATAGAGCCGTCATTCCCGCGGTCTGTTGGGCGGGAATCCAGTCTTTTCAATAACTTCTGGATACCCGACTACAGACTTCGGGCATGACAAAAATAAAAAACAGCAGTTTATACACAGACTCTAAATAGAGTCTGTGTATAAACTCAACAATAGAGCCGTCATTCCCGCGGTCTGTTGGGCGGGAATCCAGTCTTTTCAATAACTTCTGGATACCCGACTACAGACTTCGGGTATGACAAGCATATAAATTACAGTCATTTGTCATTCCCGCAATCCCAAACGCATTCGGGAGTCGGGAATCCTTTTTAAAACAACGATTCCGGACAAGCCGGAATGACGGAATAACGACATCTGTTCGACTTTATACACAATAACAGACTCTATATAATTTACACTTACTTGACAAGATTTTCAAGTAAAAAGTATAATTTTAGTTCAGGATTTTTTTCATACAGGTTTTTTTATCACTTCTATACTTTACGAAGAGAACATCCGGACATGAAGATAAATATTTCAGAAGTGGAAGAAGTATTAGACCTGGATTTATCGGAACATCTCGCTGAAAACAGCCATCTGAAAACGACCGGCCCGGTTTGCGCCCATCTCAGGATTGAAAAAATTGACGATGGACTACATATACAGGGTAATATTACGGGCACCATCGTCCTGCAGTGCAGCAGGTGCCTGACGGATTTTGACAGAGGCCTCTCTCTGGACACGGATTTGATTTACCACCCCGCAAACACTTTAAAAAGGGGAGAGGAGCACCGTGCATTTCACAAGGACGAAAGCAACATTGGATTTTATTCCGGCGATGAACTTGATATTACCGATATCATGAAAGAACAGTTGATATTCCAGATCCCGATTAAACCGCTCTGTGATGAGAAATGTAAAGGGATCTGTCCTGCATGCGGTACCGACCTTAATTTGCAGAAATGTAACTGCAGCATGGAATACACGGACCCGAGGTTTGCAGTACTGAGAGACCTCGCTATCTTCAGAAAGGAGGACTGACATGCCTAACCCTCATTCAAGACACTCAAAGTGCAGGAGGGACAAAAGAAGGGCTAACTGGAAGGGAACGACCCCCATGTTAATAAAATGTTCCGACTGTGGAGAGCCGAAGCTCCCTCACAGGGTATGCACAAGTTGCGGCCACTACAACGGTAGAAAGGTTATTGAGATAGTTGAGAAAGAAAAGCTATGAAAATTGCCCTTGATGCCATGGGGGGCGATCACGCCCCTGAGGTTACCGTAGAAGGCGCTGTCGAGACAGTTAACGGGACTGATGATCTTGACGTTATCCTGATTGGTGACGGGGAAAGAATAGCAGATGAGCTGAAGAACAAAAAATATCCCGCTGAACGCATCTCCATAATACATGCCTCCCAGACAGTCACTATGGATGAATCCATATCCCTTGCCATCAGGAGGAAGAAAGACTCATCAATACGCAGGGGTATCGAGATGGTCAGGGACAATGGGGCGGATGCCTTTGTGAGCGCCGGACATTCCGGCGTGGTCATGGGCACTGCACTGCTTCTGCTTGGGACATCGGAGGGTGTCGACCGCCCTGCTATTGCTGCAACCATGCCAACGTTAAAGGGCAGGTTTGTGCTGATTGACGCAGGAGCCAACGTAGACACGGGACCTGAAAACCTGGTCCAGTTTGCATTAATGGGTAATGCTTACTGCAAGAACGTCCTTGCAGTACACAACCCGAGGGTCGGCCTTCTCAGCATCGGCGAAGAGGATATAAAAGGGAATGAACTCACGAAAGAGACCTTCGGTTTATTGAAGAAGACATCCCTTAACTTCGTAGGCAATATAGAGGGAAAGGACCTCTTCCATGGGGATGTTGATGTTGTGGTATGTGACGGATTCATCGGTAACATTGCCCTCAAGATCAGCGAAGGGCTCGCTGAAAGCATACTGAAGATGCTGAAGAGGGAAATCGCTTCCGTTGCAACAGGAAGACTTGCATACATGTTTCTCAAGCCTGCATTGAAGAACTTCAAGAAAAAAACCGATTACGCTGAATACGGTGGGGCACCCCTTCTTGGGCTTAATGGAACGTGTATTATAAGCCATGGAAGGTCTACATCAAAGGCAATCAGGAATGCCCTGAAAACCGCCGATATAGCTTCGAGTCTTGGTGTCGACAGGATAATCTCGCAGGAACTAAAGGAATTAAAAAGGCCTAAAGCGCCCGACCTTGCAGGATCCACCGTCTAAGCCCTTTTATCCTGTTTACAATGCACCTTGCCGAAAGCCCCGACCTTTGGTCAGGGATGAAGGCAAGGAATGTAATTATAGTCTGTGTATAAAGTCGAACAGTTATCCTTTTTCTGTCATTCCGGCTTGTCCGGAATCTGTCTTTAAAAAGGATTCCCGACTCGCTTCGCTTGCGGGAATGACAAATAACTGCAGTTTATACACAGAATGTAATTAATCAAATTTTCCATACATTGGCAAGCTCCGACCTTTGGCCGGAGGGCCTGACTCTGAATAATGGAGGTTTCTGGATTGATTTTTTCACATATAACCGGAACAGGCGCCTATCTTCCCAAAAAGGTTCTGACTAACCTTGACATCGCCAAGATGGTTGACACATCGGATGAATGGATACGTGAGCGGAGTGGAATCAGGGAGAGAAGGATAGCCGATGAAAAAGAAGCGGCCTCAGACCTTGCCTTAACGGCATCCAGAGAGGCACTGAAGTCAGCGGGACTCAAGCCTGCGGACCTGGACCTTCTCATTGTCGCTACGGTAACGCCGGACATGCCACTGCCCTCCACTGCATGCTTTCTTCAGGGAAAGCTTGGTGCCAAAAATGCCGCAGCCTTTGATATAAATGCAGCATGTTCAGGTTTCATATATGCCCTCTCGGTCGCTGACGCTTACATACGGGCAAAGACCTTTAAGCGGGTACTTGTCGTTGGGGCCGAGATCCTTTCAAGGATTACGGACTGGACCGACCGTTCAACCTGTGTGCTCCTTGGTGACGGCGCCGGAGCTATGGTACTTGAGGCAGGCAGGTCGAGGCACGGAATTATATCAACAAAGATAAACGCAGACGGGTCAAAGTGGAACCTCTTGTATGTACCGGCAGGAGGTTCAAAAAATCCGGCAACAGCAAAAACAGTTGATAAAAGGATGCACTTCTTAAAGATGCGTGGAAATGAAACGTTCAAGATTGCCGTCAGGACCCTGGAGAAAATGGTTGTGGAAATGCTTGAAGAAAACGGCATCAAACCGGCGGATCTGTCACTTCTCATTCCACACCAGGCAAACCGGCGAATCATAAGCGCAACAGCCAAAAGGCTCGGCATCGGGATGGACAGGGTCATGCTTAATCTTGACCGCTACGGCAATACCTCGGCAGCTTCAATCCCCATAGCGCTGGATGAGGCTGTACGGACAGGAAGGATCAATAAGGGTGACTATGTTCTCCTTGAGGCCTTCGGCGGAGGAATCACCTGGGCATCCGCACTGATCAGGTGGTAACCATCACAAGCCCTTAACCCTCTGCAGTACATTCATCAGTGAATGAACTACCCCGCAGCAGAGCTTCGAGGTATCAAAGTCATACCCGTGAAAACGGGTATCCAGAGAGCAAACGGACTGGATTCCCGCTCAAAAAACTGCGGGAATGACGAACAAAGGAAAAGATCATTAACCCCGAAGCAGAGCTTCGAGGAATTCTTTTGAAATGTCTCATAATCGAACCGACATCAATATAAAAATCTCCCCTCGCCCCTCTTTGCCAAAGAGGGGGATAATCCCTCCCTTTGGCAAAGGGAGGTTAGGAGGGATTTTTTAAATAATATCTCCACTCTATTTTGAGACGATTATTAGTTGATGGAATTTTTAGAAATCAGGAATATATTAGAGAAGTCTGGGTTGCGTGGATGAGTTCAGTGTTATTATGTCGTGATATCCCCCCGAGTGCGGCTTTTCCCCCATCCTGAAATAAATTCAGTGCAGGCTCTGAACCATGTGTCCCGAAAACTCCCGGAGTATAATTTCAGTGTCTCACGAGATGCTGAAACAGGTTCAGCATGACACGGCACACGGTTTATGAGGTTTTTCAACAGCCTGTTGAAACTTGACGCACTAAGGATGTAACATCTCTTAAGGGAGGGAGAGAACTTGTTAGTTCCCCCATCTCTGGAGGGGAAGAGATGGGGGTGTTGGGATCCGGACCTAATCTCGAGGGGGCCATGAGATATAGGTCCGATGGGTATATAACCGAAGAATACCAGGAAAATATGAAGAAAATATGAAGAGTCAGCATGTCATTTGATTATTTCATCAAAGACGGGATCGTTATCGACGGCTCTGTTTCCGATCCTGCTGAGGCGAATATCGGGATAAAAGGCGACAGGATCGCCTATGTTGGCAGCGAGGTCTTCGATGCAGACAAGGTTATTGATGCAAGGGACCTCTTTGTCTCTCCCGGATTTATCGACACCCACGGGCATTCGGAATTCACTCTCCTTGCAGATGGACGGGCAGAGACAAAACTCCTCCAGGGGGTTACAACAGAGATTAACGGTAACTGTGGACTCTCTGCAGCCCCCCTCTCCGGTGAGGCCCTTGAGGCAAGGGAGGACGACCTTGGGGAATATGGCATAAGGGAGCGGTGGCATACCTTTTCAGAATACTTTCACCTTCTCGAAGAGAGGAGGACGGGGCTTAACTTTGCGACCCTCTGCGGTCACGGGAACCTCAGGGGGTCGGTTGTCGGTTACAGGGACAGGGAGGCCACGGAGGATGAGATCATCAGGATGGAGGTCCTGCTCAGAAGGTCTCTAAAGGAAGGGGCAAAGGGCCTTTCGACAGGCCTTATTTACCCGCCGGGGATGTATGCAGGTACACGGGAACTCGGGAGGCTTGCCTCGCTCCTCAGGGAAGATGGTCATGATGGTGTATATGCTACACACATGAGGAGTGAGGGGGATGACCTTTTGGGTTCTGTGCGGGAGGCCTTAAAGATCGGAAGGGAAGGGGGTGTTAAGGTACATATCTCCCATCTCAAGACGGCAGGGGAGAAAAACTGGGGGAAGATAGAGGGCCTGATCGGGCTTATCGGGGAATCCCTTTCGGCGGGGGTTCCTCTTACCTGTGACCGCTATCCTTACGTTGCCTCGGGCACCGGTCTTGACAGTCTCCTTCCGGGATGGGCCCATGACGGCGGTGCTGAAGAGACCTTGAGAAAGCTAAGGGAAGGAGGTGCGGCTGAACGGATCAGGGGATTTCTGAAATCATACGATGATAACTACTGGAGGGGTATTATTATTGCGTCCCTTGGCAGAGAGGAAAATCGCTGGATGGAGGGGAAAAGCGTCTCCCTGATATCGGAGATGAGGGGTGTTGCTCCGGTTGATCTGGTGATGGGCCTCCTGATCGAAGAACGTCTTCGTGTTGGAGCTGTTTTTTTCTCCATGTCCGAAGAAAACCTCAGGAAGATACTATGCCTTCCCAATGCCATGATCGGTTCAGACAGTTCTGTCCGCTCCTTTTCAGGTATCACCAGACATGGTAAGCCCCATCCAAGGGGTGTGGGCTCTTTCCCGAGATTCCTCGGTAGATACGTGAGAGATGATGCGCTGCTCCCACTTCCTGAGGCTATACGGAGGCTGACCGGTCTTCCCGCCGGAACCTTCGGGCTTTACCTGAGAGGGCTTATCAGGGAGGGATATTTTGCGGATGTTGCCGTCTTTGATTATAACGTAATTTCAGACAATGCAAGCTATCAGGATCCCTTCAGCAGGCCCGAAGGGGTTGTTTATCTCTTTGTAAACGGGATCCCTGTGGTCTATGAATCAGGGTTAACCGGGAGCCTTCCAGGGAGGATTTTGCACTGAATCACCACCTTCAATGTCATACGATGGACTACGGGTATCACAGGTCCTGCGGTGCCTGTTCATCAGGGCGGAAATCTCATCCAGATTATCGATAAGGGCGAAGTTTGACAGGTCCTCCTCCGAGAGTGTTCCATGGGAGAGGGGTTCCTCCCGGAACCAGGCAATCAGACCCTCCCAGTACTCCCGTCCAAAGAGAATTATGGGAAAGGGCCCGATCTTTTTTGTCTGGGCAAGGGTCAGTGCCTCAAAGGTCTCGTCAAGGGTGCCGAAGCCCCCGGGGAAGATAATAAAGGCTATGGCATACTTCACAAACATAAGTTTCCTGATGAAGAAGTACCTGAAATGGAGAGAGATGTCCTGGTGTTCGTTGGGGATCTGTTCACGGGGGATCTCAATATTCAGACCTACTGATTTCCCTTTTCCCATCTTCGCACCTTTGTTGGCACCCTCCATGATTCCGGGACCGCCGCCGGTGATCACGGCAAACCCGTCCTCGGATAACATCCTTCCGAGTTCAACCGCCTTTTCATAGTAATAGGTTCCGGGGCCAAGGCGTGAACTCCCGAAGACCGAAACGGCAGGCCCCAGGTTGTGAAGCGTCTCAAATCCCTCAACAAGTTCAGACTGGATCCTGAATACACGCCACGTTTCAGAGTGCTGAAGATCCTCCATAAGTTACCTCCTTATATTAAGTTTTCAATACCCCACCCCGAAATATCGGGGCTGAGGGGTTTCCTTATACATCCCTCCCCCTTGAGGGGGGAGGGCGAGGGTGGGGGTGATTAATATGGGGGGTGATTCAGATGTGGGCGTGATTAAGATGCTGTTTTCACCCTCCCCTTAATCCCCTCCCATCAAGGGAGGGGAGACTTTAAGATACCCCGTCCCGAAATATCGGGACGGGGAGGTTCATTTTATGAAGGGTGCCGATTCGTCAACTAAGTTAAGACCCGGAGTCTTTTATGATTTGAGCCAAAGTCATGTTGCATGCCTCACAGAATGCCTTCTCTTTTCCGTCGGTATCCTCTACCGTATCTGAAAAGTGCATGGCGCAGTGAGATGCAGGACAGTGCTTGAGGCCAAAGAGGTGTCCCATTTCATGGACTGCCTCTTTAATTGTCCTTTCAATAAGGACCCCTTGATCAACATCGTCCTCCTGGAACTGCTTCTTGAGCCTTTTAACGGAGATTACACCCGTCCCTTCAATGGGGTCAGCCTCACCGAAGACAAAGTTCAACCCCGGCACATAGAGGTCGTAGTCTGTTATCCCGAGGACGAGTCCTCTTAGGCCGAGCCCGACGAGTGTCTCTATAAGGCGTGTTGAATGAAGCTGCTCTCGATCCCTGCTGACAAGTTCATATGGAAAGTCAATCCCGTTGTGAATGAAGACTTCCTTTCCGAATAGTTCCTGCAGGGGGTCCTTTGTTTCTTCAAGGAGCCACCACTGGATCTTTCCAATGGGAACCAGATAAATCCTTTCAGCTTCCTGAAACCACATTATGACTCTCCTTGCCAAATCAATTTGACGGCGTCATAAAACGGTACTATGGGCTTTTTACGAGTCCATCAATTTGGCTCTCTGACTTTTCTGTGGGAAATTAAACACCCCGAAGTTATTCGGGTAGACACCGGGTAACCTGCTTGTCTTTTTTCAGTGTCTGTAGTTTATTTATTAAGTTTACAAATACCCCACCCCGAGATATCGGGGCTGAGGGGTTTCCTTATACATCCCTCCCCCTTGAGGGGGGAGGGTGAGGGTGGGGGTGATTAAGATGCTGATTTCACCCTCCCCTTAATCCCCTCCCATCAAGGGAGGGGAGACTTTAAGATACCCCGTCCCGAAATATCGGGGCGGCGGGAATGTTCATTTTTCCACACAGTTGCCGAAAGAGCCTTTATTATTAAACCGGCATCTAAATACAGAGGTTATTTGATAGCTAAACCCGCAATTTTACTGGATGTCAGTCTCTCTGAATAGTTGCCGGGTTAATATTGATGAATTCGTAAAAAGTCTTTAACTGTCACCCTGAACTTGTTTCAGGGTCTCATAACACGTTGATTTTTCGAGATTCTGAAACAAGTTCAGAATGACATAACATGTTATTTCCGACTTTTTACGAGTTTGTCAATATTAACCTGATGATATCCACGGACTCAGTCTCAGCGTGCTTCATCGCAGAAGATGGGCATGTCCGTTTCAGGAAAAAGCCCTGCTGCCACTGCCCGGGATATCAATTCCTTAACAGCCGTTTTCCCATCCTCTCCCATATCTATACTGAAGTTATTCACGTAAAGGCCGATATGATCCATTATCACGTCCCTGTCCATCTCCCGGGCATGGCTTCTTATATACCCCATTGTCTCTTCCGGGTTTTTATGTGCATAGAGGATGCTCTCTCTGATCATTTTCCCTGTCTCATTCAGTACCTCTGGGCCAAGAGTCCTTCTGGCAGCCATGCCACCAAGGGGGATGGGGAGACCCGAAGTCTCTTCCCACCACTGCCCGAGGTCCATCAACTCGACAAGTCCGCGGGAGCGGAAAGTGAACCTCCCTTCATGGATAATCAAACCGGCATCGGCATTGCCTCTCTCTACCTCTTCCATAACCCTGTCAAAGGTCATGGGTATGACGTTTTCAGTAAGCCCTCTGTCAAAAAGACTGAGAAGGAGGAAGGCTGTTGTGAGCCTCCCGGGGATGGCGATCCTCTTTCCCCTGAGGGTGTCTGTCTCTACGGCTTCCCTGGCAATGAGAAGGGGACCGCATCCCCTGCCGAGGGCGCTGCCTGACCGTAACAGACAGTATCTATCAAGGAGGAGACCGGCTGCATGATAGGAGACCTTGGTTATGTCGAGTGTCCCCCTCATGGCCATCCGGTTAAGGGCTTCCACATCATTGAGGGTTTCCCTGAAAGATACGGTACCGGATGGGATCTTCCCATGAGTGAGGGCATAAAAGCTGAATGTGTCGTTTGGACACGGGGAATAACCAAGACTCAGGCTCAGTTGCTTATCCACTTTGCACTCCAAGGGATGATTGTTCTTTCTGCTGTACCCAGTGGGTCGGAACGGATATATCCATAATCTCTTTCACCTGAGTTGAGCGACTCCTTTTACAATGAGTGAAACACCTATGCCGTAGTACCGGGCAACCATATAATACCCAAATCCAGCGATAGGCAGTGCTGCTTATTGCCGGATCCCGGAAACAGTTCAATTCCGGAGTGTAACTGGTTTAATTTATTATACTATATACCACCATAGCACTGCATATGGAACGAGGGTATGACCGATGGAAATGCCCGAAGAAGCTTTGTTGACACGTCTCAGGAACAGAGAAAAACGGTTCAGTGGGTGAGGGGGTATCAACTTGTTTTTGCTTTTACGAGGATGCCGCTTGAATGCCCCGCTCTGCGCTCTGTGAGCGGGGATGGAAAGGCAGCTATAAAAAAATGGTTCTTTCGTGTTTTAGTTGAAGACAGGCTTAAAATTCAACTTAACATTGATGATATTCTCGTAAAAAGTCGTCATTCCCGCGAAAGCGGGAATCCAGGAAGCGTGTAACTATCTGAAAAGACTGGATTCCCGTTTCCACGGGAATGACAAAAAAACACTTTTTCAGATTTTTAACGAATCCATTAACATTAACCACAACGCACAATGTCATTCCGGCTTGTCCGGAATCGTTCAAAGCGCAGAGCGGTTGTTTTTCCGTCATTCCGGCTTGTCCGGAATCTGTCTTTAAGAAGGATTCCGGAATCCCGAATGCGTTCGGGATTGCGGGAATGACTAATGACTGTCAAGTTCCCCGACCAAAGGCCAAGGCTTTCGGCAAAGTGCATTGTAATTTATACACAGACCCTTATTAGACAAAGCAAACCGACATTTAGTGATTTATACGAGGATACTGTAGAAACGATTCCGGACAAGCCGGAATGACAGGACAAACCGCAATGACAGACTGATCAAGTGTTTTTAACTTTTTTACGAAGGAAACAAAAAAATTATTCCCTGCCCGGAAGCCCCGCCTTGTAGGCGAGGCGCTTCACTATAGATATGGCTATAGGGTATAATGATCTGTCATGCCGGGATTTGATTTTAATAAATTTTACACCATGCGGTCTCTGCCGCATTTCCTTTTTAAGTTCCCTCCCCCTTGAGGGGGGAGGGTTAGGGTGGGGGTGATTATGATTTATCATTCCTCCCCTTTATCCCCGCCTATCAAGGGAGGGGAGCTTTTAGACGCCCTGCGGTCTCTGCTACAGGGTATTCGATCACGGGTAATAACGTTAATATTAAAATAGTTTATATATATATAAAGTGATATGCCATTACTTTCGGAGTTTAAAGAGATTTATTCATACAGGGAGCTCTTAAGGAATCTTGTAATACGTGACATTAAAAAGAGGTATAAAAGATCAGCGCTTGGTTTCCTCTGGGTAATGCTTGACCCTCTTTTGATGATGATAGTTTTTTATGTTGTTTTTGCAGGCCTGTTTGGCAGGACTGTTGGGAACTACACGGCATATGTCATATCAGGCATTACCATGTGGCAGCTTTTTGCTCAGGCTACGAAGGTTGCGTCATTGGCATTTGTCCAAAATCGCAACCTTATTAGCAAGATTTATCTGCCTAAATCAATCTTCCCGATATCGGTAGTTGTCTCTTCTTTGGTGCATTTTATATTCTCCCTTGCACCTCTATTCCTGCTTATTGTTTTCTCAGGAACCGCCCTGTCCGGCGATGTTGTGTTTATCCCCTTGGTTGTCGGCCTTATCTTTATCTTCTCTCTCGGTATATCCCTCATGATTGCCACCCTTGCTGTTTTCTTCCATGACGTTACATATATTTATGATGTGCTGTTAATGGCATGGATGTATCTGTCTGTGATATTTTATCCTGTCTCCATTCTGCCGGGGAGGTTCCAGACTCTTATGTCCTTTAACCCTGTTTATCATTATATATCTCTCTTCAGGGCGTGCTTATATGACAGTACAATACCAAAGACGGAACACTTTGTACTTGGTTTGTTTTTTGCTTTGCTATCTTTCTCGATAGGCTGGACTATTTATTATAAGAGCAGAGACAGGATAATATTTTATCTATGATCTAAATACAAACAATTTAGCCGCGGATTCACACAGATGGACACAGATAAAGTTATATACAAAGAGACCACAGATATTATTCTTAAAAGTTTTTATGAAGTTTATAACGAACTTGGTGATGGATTTCTTGAATCTGTCGTAACTACTCAGGTCTCCCCCTTTGGAAAAGGGGGATTAAGGGGGATTTTACTAATTCAACATTCTCCAAATCCCCCCTCGCCCCCCTTTGCTAAAGGGGGGATTATAGGGCTGAGTAGTCACAATAAAAGAAAAAATATCAGCGATCAGCGCCTGCCCCGTTAAACTTGAGAGTATTTAACCGGGGTAAATCCGTGGCTGAATAGAAAATCCATGATAAAACTTCAGGATATATCGGTTAAATACAGACTCATAAGGGAACGTCCCAAGACGTTTCAGGAACACGTCATTAATTATTTAAGAGGGAAGAGGATAGATGTCGAGATACTCTGGGCATTAAAAGGGATAACACTCGATGTTAGAGAAGGAGAAGCATTAGGCGTCATCGGTCATAACGGGGCTGGAAAGAGCACACTTCTGAAGATTATATCCGGTGTTATGAAACCCTCAGAGGGGGTTAGGGTCGTTAATGGAAAGATAGCCCCCCTGATCGAGCTTGGTGCAGGATTCGATCACGAGCTTACAGGAAGAGAAAATATTTATCTCAATGCCTCGATTCTCGGTTTTTCCAGAAGGGAGATTGAAGAGAAATATGAAAGTATTATAGATTTCTCAGAGATAAGAGACTTTATTAATACACCATTGAAGAACTACTCCTCTGGAATGATTGCACGGCTGGGTTTCTCCATCGCAACAGAGGTAGATCCTGATATCCTGATAGTGGATGAAGTCCTTGCCGTCGGGGATGCCCATTTCAAGAAAAAGAGCAAAGAGAGGATGCTGGATTTCAGAAAGAGAAAAATTACAATACTCTTTGTCTCACATAGTATGGAGGATGTTAAAAATCTCTGTGATAGAGTTTTATGGTTAGACCATGGTAAGTTGAAGATGATCGGCGAGTCTGGAAGAGTAATTAAAGAATATCAGCAGCAAAAATGATGAAGAGGCTTGATGGACATTGAACCTGGGATCGGGTCCTTGATGTCTCATTCAAAAATCTGTCCGAAATGCAGAAATAGTAATTGACAATGCCATTTCAGCAAAGCAAATAATCTGCAAAGTTTTAAAAAAAATTGAAAGGTGTTCAGCCGTTGTCCATTAATAAGTTTTTCCAGAGAAGGGGATGTAAACATGCGAGCAGAAAAACAGAATATACTTAAAAAGTCAGGTATCTAACTTAAATATTTTTTGAAAAAGACACAAAACAAATTTTAATCTTGAACTATATTTAGAGTCTGTGTATAAACTACAGTCATTTGTCATTCCCGCAAGCGAAGCGAGTCGGGAATCCTTCTTAAAGAACGATTCCGGACAAGCCGGAATGACGGAATAACGACTACTGTTCGACTTTATATACAGACTAAGTAGAGTCTGTGTATAAATTGCCATTTTTTATTCTTGTCATGTCCCGAACGCTTTCGGGATATCCGGAACTTATTGAAAAGAATAGATTCCGGCTTAAGAACTGCCGGAATGACAGATAGAGAGACTGACTTTATACACAGACTCTATTTAGAGTCAGGAGAAAATTTTGGAACGAGACGCTAAAATATATATTGCCGGTCACCGGGGACTTGTTGGATCCGCGATATACCGGAAGCTGGTGTCTGAGGGTTATACAAATTTCATAACAAGGGATAGTAAATCCCTTGATCTCAGAAGGCAGGCCGACGTGGAGGCTTTCTTTGAGAGAGAGAATCCCGACTATGTTTTCCTTGCCGCAGCCAGGGTGGGAGGCATTCACGCCAACAACACCTACCCCGCTGAATTCATCCGTGACAACCTGATGATACAGAGCAATGTTATACATTCTGCTTACAGTACGGGGGTAAGGAAACTTCTTTTCCTCGGCAGTTCATGTATATATCCTAAATTCTCACCTCAGCCTATGAAAGAAGAATACCTGCTTGACGGAAAGCTTGAGCCGACTAATGAGTCCTATGCCGTTGCTAAGATCGCAGGTATCAAGATGTGTCAGGCCTATAACAGGCAGTATGGTACACATTTTATATCCGTGATGCCGACCAACCTGTATGGTCCCGGGGATGACTTTGATTTAGAAAATTCCCATGTGCTCCCTGCGTTACTAAAAAAATTCCATGAGGCCAAGGTAAAGAACGAACCCTTTGTAACAGTATGGGGTACAGGGACTCCTAAAAGAGAGTTTCTTTATATCGATGACCTTGCTGATGCCGGCCTCTTTTTGATGGAAAACTATGATGATTCAGAGATAATTAATATAGGAACGGGAGAAGACCTTTCTATCGGAGATCTTGCAGCCCTCATTAAAGGAATTACCTCCTATGATGGAGAGATCGTCTATGATGTTACAAAACCCGATGGAACACCACGGAAACTCCTTGATGTATCAAAGCTGAATTCCTTAGGCTGGAAAGCAAAAACGGGACTAAGGGATGGTATTATAGTTACCTATAACTGGTTTGTAAGGCATTATGGAAACGGCCGGCTGCAGTAATTGCCCTTTTTTGACGTTCCTCTATGTCTGCAACAGTGCTCGATTTAATAAGGCCGGCAGGCCAGGCTCTTTGTATTTTGTGGTATAATTTTATTTAGAAATCGGAGTAATCAAGCATAATGAACATTATACCAGTGGAGGTGTTATGAGAACTGAAAAGATAACCTTTAATGTGCCTGAAGATGTATTGGCTTCTTTGAAGGTAGGAGTTAAAGGATTAGAACTTGATATGAGGCGGTTCTTAGCGCTTCAGTACTTTAAAAAGAAGCGTTTGTCTATGGGCAAGGCTGCAAAACTTGCTGGCATGAACAGGTTTGACTTTATGGACTTTCTTGTTTCCGAAGGGGTTGTTCTTTTTGATTATGATGAAAGCGCTGTAGAGGAAGAACTTGGAGGGGTAAAGAGATATTGGCTCATTGCCTGAGCCAATAGTATCTTTCGCTATATCATCCATCCTGTCAGGTAATATATCCCTTCATCGCATGTAAATTGATTCATTGTTGCGACAACATGTTTAAAATCAGGATAAATTTTACCAAATGCCCTGAGTCCGGCAGGTTGTCTTAATTGACTATCGGAAGAAAGTTTTGCCTCAATGGCAACCTTCCGGTCGCCGGTGAGAATAAAATCAACTTCATTCTTTGATAGAGTTCTCCAGAAGAACAGTTGATCTATAATCCCAAGGTTCTTGTAAATCTCTCCAAATATTGCATTTTCAAAGAGGCTTCCCCTATCCGGCCGGAAGCTCAATTCAGTAAAATTTCTTACTGCAAAGTTTCTCATTCCCGTATCAAGAAAGAACAACTTGGACATTTTTGTAAGCTCTTTACGGACATTGCTGTGAAAAGGGGGGAGAGAATGGACGATAAATGAATTCTCCAGTACCGTAAGATAACGCCTTACAGTGTCCCTGCCGATACCAAGGGTTCCTGAAACCTCATTGATGTTCAGCAGATTTCCAATGTTGCTCGCCATCAATCTAAAGAGGTTTCTAAAGGCTGCTATATTGCCCACATTAAAGAGAATGTTAACATCCTTCAGCTCATATGTTTCAAATAGTTCCTGTAACTCCTGTAACTTTTCATCTCGTGACCCTGTTAGGACCACCTTTGGATAGCCACCATATAATATGTATTCTTCAAACAGGGTTCCCAATTCATTCTTAAAAGGCAATATCCTTTGCGGGTCTATCTCTGTTTGACCTGATATAATCTCTTTGAAATTAAACTTCTCCAACACGGAAATAAGATGGTCCTTCCCCTTGAATAATACAAATTCCCGGAAATCGAGTGGGAACAGTTGAAAGCTCTTCTTTCGCCCTGTCAGCCCATCCTTAAATTTCTTTATCTGAATAGAGGCAGACCCTGTTACAATGAGTTTAACGGATGGCTCAAAATCTGCGAGATATTTAAGAAAATGCGAAGGATCATCCAGATATTGAATCTCGTCTATCATAACCACAGAGTCTTTTTTGGGATCAGCGCCTGAAAAGATCAAGTATTCTCTGAAATACTTTGGATCACGATTTAGAGCCGTTAGATGGTCGGTATCTTCCAGGTTAAAGGTAAAAATGTTTTTTGAGTCACCCCAAAGCTCTTTCATGTCATCCTCTAAGAGAGATAGAAGAGAGGTCTTGCCCACCTGCCGTGCGCCCAGTATGACTATTGTATCAGGCTTTTTCAGCCACGGACGTATATTTTTCTGCAGTTTTCTGCGAAAGTATTTCATATTCAGCCATATTGATAATGCATAATATTAAATATTATGTATTATAGTTATAGCAATTGTCAAGATATCGATTCGAATCATCTGAACTGTTTCCTGAAGACCCACTCCCCATAAATCTGTTCAAAAAATATCCTTTAAAGTCAATTGGTTAAAAATAGACATAACAGTTGCTATAAATATAGAATATTGTTATCATGGAGCGTTCAATAAACTTAACCCCTGTTTTTGCTTGACAAAAGAGGGGTTTGGTGCTTTTATTTTATTATTAGCTCAAGGGGGAAGAAATGGGGTAGAGCAACGAAGCTCAATTCTTAAGTTTTATTCTTTTAAGTTTCTGGGTTCAAGTCCTGAATAATCCAGTCAGCAGATTTCTGCGTATTTCCAACTCCTCAACAAACTCTCAAATAGGATTACAATTTTCTAATAGCATCTAATTGGGGATCGAGGCTTTGATTGACTATCGGAAGAGAAAGGTCAAAAACCAAAATGTGACTCTGAACTTGATTGGAGAAAGGTTAGATTTTCTGAAAGGTCACTTTTCTGGTGTGGTCGTTAAAACAGACCTGGAATTGATCGAATATACCTTTGCGTCCAAGCAGATTAAAGCCAACACCAAGTCGTTCAGAGAAACCAACAGGGGCAGTAACATGCCATTCACCGATTTTGATGGAGAGGTCATGAAAATAGGTAGGGATAAAGCTTCCATCACCAACTACAATCATCTGTGGTCTACCTCTTT
>BDTA01000065.1 GCA_002897935.1 bacterium BMS3Abin08 | reverse complement strand
CCGATCTTGATCATCACGCAGCCCATGAACGTATTCTCTACGAGAGACTGAAAGGGGGCATGAAGCTTAACGTAACCCCGTTACTCTTCCCGCAACAGATAACCCTCCCTCCCCGTCACTACCGGATCATCCTGAACCAGTTGAACTCACTGGGGGCCATGGGCATCGAGATCGAGGACTTCGGCGAAGGGACCCTCCTCCTCAGGGCGGTCCCCGACATTCTCAGTGATGCCGACCTCCCCTCCATCATCTCAGACCTTGCCGAATCCCTCTTTGATATAAGGGCATCTTCTCCCGTTGAGGAGATAAGGGATGTCATTGCAAAGAGGATCGCCTGCCACAGCTCGGTAAGGGGAAGGACGGAACTTGCACCGGATGAAATAAAGGCGCTCCTGAAGGACCTGCGGGAAGCACAGGACCCCGAACACTGCCCCCACGGAAGACCCACCCGCATACACCTGGGCATTGAAGAGCTGAAGCGCATGTTCAAGAGGACTTAACAGGAAAGATCGCGGAACGCCGGAAGGCAATGAACCACCTCCCGCTTAAAGATCTCCAAAGAGAAACTGCAGGAGTGTTGCGGCAGCCACTGAGGCGGTCTCCGCCCTGAGGGTCCTTCTTCCAAGCCCCAGGGGCCTGAACCCTTCCTGAACCGCCCTCTCAACCTCATCCTCTGTAAAGCCGCCCTCCGGACCCACCATGTAGTAGACCTTCCCGGGCCGCTTCTCTACCTTCGGTCCATAGACATCCCTGAACCCTGAAGCTTCATGCTCATAGAAGATGATCCTCTCGCCATCTTCAATTTTCAGGAAGAGTTCATCAAGGGAAAGCACATCATGAATCTCGGGCAGGATGAGCCTACCCGACTGCCTTACCGCCTCTTCCGCTATCCTCCGCCAGTGTTCAAGCCTGCGGGTGTATCTAACCTGTGCCCTCCCGGTAACCACCGGATATATCCCGCTTACACCAAGCTCCGTCGACTTCCGGATGACAAGGTCCATCCCGTCACCCTTGAGGATAACCTGGAGCAGAACCAGTTTCAGCGGGGATTCGGAATCGATGGTATAGTCCCCCTCCTTCTTCAATACCAGGTCTCTTCTCCCGATACGCGAAACACCCGCTATTACGGCATGCCCCTTGCCGTCGAGAACCACGATTTTATCACCTATCCTGCAGCGGAGGACATCCCTGAGATACCTGAAATTATTGTCTTTGATGACGATCTCCCGCGCTTCCGGAGCCAGCGCAGGAAGGACTATTCTGAATGGTTGGGACATTATTCGGCTGGTGTAAAGAAATCCTTGAGCTTCTCCATGAAGCCCCTATGTACATCATCCCCGCCTATGCGGGAAAACTCACGGAGGAGTTCCTTCTGCTTTTGGGTAAGCCTTCTCGGGACATCGACATAAACCCTGAACACCTGATTCCCCTTCCTGTGTCCCCCGAGCCTCGGAACTCCCTTACCCTTAAGAACGAATTCCCTGCCGGAGGATGTCCCGGCAGGTATCTTCAGTTTCTCTGTGCCGTAAAGGGTGGGCACCTCTATTTCCGAACCAAGCGCTGCCTGGGGAAAACTTATCGGCACATCACAGTAGAGGTTCAGGCCTTCACGCTTGAAGAATCTATGGGGTTTAACGTTTATAACTATATAGAGATCGCCGGGAGGGCCGCCGTGAGAGCCCAGTTCACCCTCGCCTGTCATTCTGAGCCTGGAACCCGAATCAACACCCGGGGGTATCTTCACGGAGACCTTCCGGTACCTTCTTACCCTCCCCTGCCCGGCGCACTTGGTGCAGGGATTGGAAATGAACCTCCCCGTACCTCCACATCTGCCGCAGGTCCTTGATACAGTGAAGAAGCCCTGCTGGAAATGTGTCTGGCCCGTACCATTACAGTCAGGGCACTTGACAGGGCCTGAACCACGCCTTGCGCCCGTGCCGTCACATACCTCACAGGACACCCAGCGGGGCACCCTTATCTCCTTCTCAACACCCCTTACCGTATCTTCAAGGCTCAGCTCCAGGTCATATCTGAGATCAGCACCCTTTGTGGGCCTTGCCCTGCCTCTTCCGCTAAAAGCGCCGAAAAAATCTCCGAATATGTCTTCAAAGACATCGGAAAAATTCGAGGCAAAGGGTCCAAACCCTGCTTCTGCACCGGCATAGCCTTCAGCCGTACCAAACCTGTCATAGGTTGCCCGCTTCTGCGGATCGCTCAGGCAGGCATATGCCTCGTTGATCTCCTTGAACTTCTCCTCCGACTCACTGTTGTCGGGGTTATGATCAGGATGATACTTCAGTGCGAGCTTCCTGAAGGCGCTCTTGATCTCATCTTCAGAGGCGCTGCGTTCGATACCAAGCACCCTGTAATAGTCTTTCATCTAAATTTAAGGTCTCTCCGTCAATTCCGTTTAGTCTTCATATTAACCCGGCAATAACTATAAGCATGTCATGCCCCGAAAGCGTTCGGGTCATCCGGAACCCTCCGGTTTCCCGCTGAAGTTCAAATAACGGGTATGCCGGGTTCGACAGCACTTAATTGTCCAAGCAAAAATTATAGATGACAGGAACAACAGCCTGTCATCTATGGGTCTGTTTAGAGAAAAGGCCCCTTACTGCTTATCCTTGTCCACATCCTCGAACTCAGCCTCAACCACATCTTCCTCCTCGGGTTTACTCCCGTCGCCGGCTCCGGCGCCTGTTTCAGCGGCGCCTCCGGTCTGGGCATCAGCCTGCTGTGCCTGAGCGCCCTTGTAGATATGCTCTGCCAGTTTATATGACGACTGAGTAAGACGTTCAATGGCAGCCTTGATCTCCGAGGCATCAGAGCTTGTATCCTTCACCTTGCGGCAGTTCTCAAGGGCATCTTCAATCTCCTTCTTCTCATCCTCGGAGACCTTGTCGCCATAATCGCGGAGTGATTTTTCCACTGTATAGACAAGATTGTCAGCCTCGTTCTTTGCCTCAACAAGCTCTCTCTTCTTCTTGTCCTCCTCTGCGTGCTCCTCTGCCTCTCTCGTCATCTTCTTGACTTCATCCTCTGAAAGACCGCTTGACGCAGTAATACGGATAGACTGTTCCTTCCCTGTACCGAGATCCTTTGCTGATACATGGAGTATCCCGTTTGCATCTATATCGAAGGCAACCTCAATCTGGGGAACACCTCGGGGGGCGGGAGGTATGCCCACAAGTTCAAATACGCCGAGGAGTTTATTGTCTGCAGCCAGTTCCCTTTCACCCTGAAAGACCTTGATAGTGACCGCCGGCTGGTTGTCGGACGCCGTCGAGAATACCTGGCTCTTTCTTGTCGGGATTGTGGTGTTCCTCTCTATGACCTTGGTAAACACACCGCCAAGTGTCTCAATACCGAGGGACAGGGGAGTAACGTCAAGGAGAAGCACTTCCTTCACCTCACCCTTAAGCACCGCTGCCTGTATCGCCGCACCTAAGGCAACCGCCTCATCGGGATTAACCCCCTTGTGAGGCTCCTTACCAAAGAGTTTTTTCACCAGCTCCTGGACCCTCGGGGTCCTTGTCTGCCCGCCGATAAGGAGCACCTCATTTATGTCACTCTCGGAGAGGCCGGCATCACTGAGTGCACGTCTGCAGGGCTTGGCTGTTTCCTCCACAAGATCGTCGACAAGCTGCTCGAACTTAGACCTGCTTAGTTTCATCACGAGGTGCTTGGGACCTGTGGCATCGGCAGTGACAAAGGGCAGGTTGATCTCCGTCTCCATCGCTGTCGAGAGTTCTATCTTCGCCTTCTCTGCAGCCTCTTTCAGCCTCTGAAGCGCCATTCTGTCCTGTTTGAGATCTATGCCCTGTTCTTTTTTGAACTCCTCTACCAGCCAGTCCATAATCTTCAGGTCGAAGTCATCACCACCGAGGTATGTATCACCGCTTGTAGAATGGACCTCTATGATACCCTCGCCTATCTCAAGTATCGAGATATCAAAGGTTCCGCCGCCGAGGTCATACACGGCAACCTTCTCCTCCTTCTTCTTGTCAAGACCGTAGGCAAGGGCTGCAGCCGTCGGCTCATTGATGATCCTGAGGACGTTGAGACCGGCGATCTTTCCTGCATCCTTTGTTGCCTGTCTCTGGCTGTCATCAAAATAGGCGGGAACAGTAATAACCGCCTCTGTTACCTTCTCACCGAGGTAGTCCTCCGCCGCCTGTTTTAACTTCTGAAGGATCATTGCAGAGATCTCGGGGGGTGAATACATCTTGCCCATAACCTCTACATGTGCATCACCGTTTTGTGCCTTGGCTATCTTGTAGGGGAGCCTCTTCATGGCCTCCTTTACCTCATCGGTGTCATACTTCCTGCCCATAAGCCTCTTAATGGAAAATATTGTATTCTTGTAGTTGGTGATCGACTGTCTCTTTGCAATCTGCCCGACAAGCCGCTCCCCCTTGTCTGTAAAAGCCACAACGGATGGCGTGGTCCTGGTTCCCTCCTGGTTGGGGATGACCACAGGCTCTCCACCCTGAACTACTGCAACAACCGAGTTGGTTGTACCGAGGTCTATTCCTATCGCTTTTCCCATCTCTCAATCCTCCTTTATATTATTATTTGTATCTTCGTCATTAACTTCCATTGTCTCTACGTCAGGCACGTCACCGGCCTCTCCTTCCCTCCTGGAGACTGCAACAAGGGAGGGACGTATTACCCTGTCCTTGAGCAGGTACCCCTTCCGGTATTCCTCAACAACGGTATTGCTTTCCACATCATTCCTCTGAACCTGGTTTATGGCATGATGGTAGGCGGGGTCAAAGGGCTTGCCGAGGGATTCAATCTCCTGCACACCGTACTTCCCGATAACCTTCCTGAACTCCCTGAGCGTCAACTCCACACCCTCAATGAGGCTTTCGGCAGTTGCATCGTTTTCAGAGTGCTCAAGCGCCATCTCCAGGTTATCAATAACTGTAAGGAGTTCCATTACAAGTGGTTCTATAGAGTATTTTACCAGTTCCTCCCTGTCCTTCTGAACCCTTTTTCTATAATTCTCAAACTCGGCATACAGCCTGAGGTACTTCTCCTTTGCCTCTGAAAGCTCCTCTTGCATTTTCCTGATCTGCTCTTCAGGAGACAACTCGACAGCAACGACCTCATCGGGCTGTGCCTTCTTCTCCTGGACAGGATGGTCTTCCTTTATCTCAAGGTCCTTCATCTCCCGTTTTTCCATTGGTCTCCTCCTTCATTCATTAAAGATATTTGTCAGGAACGTTGCAGCGGACTCGACAAGCGAGATGGAAGTTGAATAGTCCATCCTCTTGGGTCCGATTATGCCAATCACCCCCGCGGTCCTGTCACCCTCTTTATAGTAGGTTGATGCTATAACACTCATACTCTCCATCTCTTTTAAGGAATTTTCAGATCCGATAAAAATCTGAACCCCGCCTGACTCCATGATTTTATCAATAAGTCTCACAACGGCATGCTTGTCCTCGATGGTTTTAGAGAGGTCCTTGATCCGTTTGAGATCTGAAAACTCCGGAAGGTCCAGGATCCTCGTCATGCCCGTTATGAAGATGTTGGAATCATATTCGTACAGCACGTTCCTGTAAATCTCCATGGCACTGGAGATCAGTGTGTCGAACTTCTCCTTCTCCTGCAGCATCTCGTTTACAAGGTGTTCCCTGATCTCCTTGACGGTATAACCGGAAAACTCCCTGTTGAAATACCTTGCTATGCTGTTAAGGTCGTACTGTGTAAAGGAAAACTCGTTCTTGATAATCTTATGCCTTATAAACCCCTCATCAGTGAGGAGTATAACGGCTATTCTGTCATCCCTGTAAGGAACGAGTTCTATCCTCCTGAGAATACTCCCCTCTGCACCGGGAGATACGGCAAGCCCGATATACTGCGACAGCATCGAGATCACATCCGTGGTCCTGTCAAGGACCGAATCCACATCGTCCAGCAGATTCCCCAGACGTTTTTTCAGAACATCGTCGAGGTTCCAGTTATAGTCAACACTGTCATCAAGCAGGCTCTCCACGTAATACCTGTAGCCCTTGTCTGTGGGCAGCCTTCCCGCAGATGTATGGGGCTGGCTCAGAAATCCCATGTCCTCAAGATCTGACATTATGTTCCTGATGGTAGCCGGCGAGTAACCGAAGTCATACTTCTTTGTGACATACCTTGACCCCACAGGATCAGGGTTGACTATATAACTCTGGATCACTGCCGAGAGCACCTGCCTGCTCCTCTTATCAAGCACTTCCTCTTTCATAATCACTTAAAGTGCACTTAGCACTCTACCTGGCAGAGTGCTAATAATTTAACAGGAATACGCCGCCTCTGTCAAGTATTAAAGGAACAGAAACTCCTAAAAAACCAGGGAACAAAAGGCATAAGCGGCTGATTGAATAACACATGAGTTGAGTGATTCTTAACTTGATAACACCGGATTATCAGTCCCGCGAACAGGCTGTACCGGAATCCTGAAAACGCATAATAATGATGTCATTCTGAGTTCATTTCAGGGATGACAGCACCCCCAAACATGCCGGCACAAGGTACTTTATTATTATAACACAAAACCGAGACCACTGAATTGCCGGTAGAGCTCCTGTCAATCCATGAAAAGGGCTGGTGGGTATTGGATTTGGTGGTTTTCAGGCACTCGTCATGCCTCTCCGGGAGGGTCAGCCCGGTGCTTGCCTCGGAGTCCCGAATTGATGTCGGGACGGGAATGAGACGAAAAGCCATTGCAATGCCGCTTGCCGAAAGCCCCGGGCTTTGGTCGGAGAGCTTGATCCATACGCCCTCACTTTGACCTGCAAGTCAAACGGCGGATTCGGGAGAGACCCTGATCCTTCACAATCCCGCCCCTAAAAGTATATAATTCGACTTACTAACTAAAGTCTGCATATAAATTCCAATCATTTGTCATTCTCCCACTCCCGAAAGTATTCGGGAGTGGGGAATCCTTCTTAAAGACAGATTCCGGACAAGCCGGAATGACGGAATAACGACATCTGTTCGACTTTAATACACATAAAGGATTCGCAAGAACGTAATCCCCGGAGGCGTTGGTTTGAACAAAACAGGAGTTATGCTTCTCAACCTCGGAGGTCCCGATACCCTGGAGGCGGTGCGCCCATTTCTTTACAATCTCTTCTCCGACAGGGATATAATCCCCCTGGGCCCGGCAATGTTGCAAAGGCCCATCGCTCTGATGCTCTCTCTGCTGAGGTCTGCAAAAACACGGAAGGCCTACCGGCTGATAGGAGGTGGCTCTCCTATCAGCCGGATAACCGAGTCACAGGCAGCGGCCCTTGAGAAAGCACTTAGAGAGACCGGAGACATACCTGTCTTTGTAGGAATGCGCTACTGGCATCCCTTTGTTGAAGACTCCATGGTTACGGCAAGATCAAATGGAATCAAGAGACTTATCGGGCTCAGCCTTTACCCGCAGTTTTCCCTTGCAACAACAGGTTCAACGAAAAAGGTCTTTGAGGAAGCAGCCGGAGTTCACGGGATAAAGACCGACTTCATAAGATCCTTTTACGACCATCCGCTCTACATAGAGGCGCTCAAGGAACTCATAATCGACAGGTCAAGGGGTATTAACTCCGGTGACCTCCATCTCCTCTTCAGTGCCCACAGCCTTCCGGTGAGCTTTATTGAGCAGGGGGACCCTTATCAGGACGAGATCAAAGGCACGGTAGATGCGGTTATGAAGTCATTAAAAAAAGAGGGAGTCGATCCTCCCTACCACCTGAGCTTCCAGAGCAGGAGCGGCCCTGTAAGGTGGCTTGGGCCGTCCACTGAAGATAAAATCCGTGAGCTTTCGGAAAAGGGCGTGAAAAATGTACTTGCAGTGCCTGTAAGTTTTGTTTCAGATCACATCGAAACCCTCTATGAAATCGATATCCTTTACAAAAAAAAGGCTGAAACCCTCGGGATCGGATTGGAGAGGACTGAGTCGCTAAACACCAATCCTATCTTCATCCAGGCACTGAAAGACCTTGTCCTGCAGTGCCTGGATAAATAGAGCCTGGGTATTGGGTATAAAGTAGAGCGCAGAGCGCAAAGTGTTCGTTTTTCTGTCATTCCGGCTTGTCCGGAATCGTTCTTTAAGAAGGATTCCCGACTCCCGAATGCGTTCGGGATTGCGGGAATGACTAATGACTGTAGTTTATACACAGACTCTATTTATGGCCTGTCCATAAATGTCTTTTTGCCGTCATGCCCAGAATGCGTTCGGGGCATTAAGAAGGCAGTGAAAACACCGGATTCCGGCTCAAGGACTGCCGGAATGACAAAATAAGCACCCCCCTTCCCCGGCGCAGCACGTCCGCCGGGCATCCGGCAGACATCCCGGCGGCTCCTTTAAACCCCCTGGATGTTACATTTCGTTTTCTGATTCAGGACACAGGGTAACTATTTGTAACACACCGGCGTTCCATTTATTCCAGCGACTTTTTTATCCGTCAAAAGTTATTTAAGCGTATCCCAAGGACTATTAAACCTCCTTTATTTTCAAGCCCTTAAGGGTCATTCCAAAAATCCTCACCCGACTTTTAAAGAAATCTTCAAAAACGCATATTACAGGCATCTATTTTGCTATTTTTACAATGAATGTAATTAGTGTCTGTGTGTAAATTGCCGTTTTTTATTTTTGTCATGCCTGAAGTCTGTAATCGGGTATCCAGAACTTATTGAAAAAACTGGATTCCGGCTTAAGGACTGCCGGAATGACAGATAGAGAGACTGACTTTATACACAGACTCTGATTAATCTACTTTTCCTTACATTGGCAAGCTCCGACCTTTGGCCGGAGAGCTTGATTTACTCATCTATCTGAAAGACGGATAAAAAAACAAATTTCGATCCATACTATCATTCCAAGAAGGAGGTAAAGATGGCAGAGAAGGGGATATCGGTATTAATGGAAGAGGAGCGGACGTTTCCGCCGCCGGAGGGATTTTCCAAGAAGGCGTACATCAAGAGCATGGGGGA
>BDTA01000064.1 GCA_002897935.1 bacterium BMS3Abin08 | reverse complement strand
AAGGAGGAGCATGACAGTATCTTCAGTCATTCTCGACGGGCATCCGGCCCGTCTCCGAGGGAATTTTGCGATTCACCCTCCCGGTGAATCTTATGCAAAATTCAAATCCCTTCAGATACTCTCATTCTCCTCCTTCATCTCTACCTGCCTCTTCTTATCGCTGCATCCAGGTTAAAGATTATGCTCATTAACAATAACGCGGTATGCTTGAAAAACTACTAAATACAATCAGTCTGCTTGGTCACTGGGGATACCTGGTAATATTCCTTGCGGCCTTCCTTGAAAGCTCTGCCTTCATGGGACTGCTTGTGCCGGGTGAGAGTGTGGTTGTACTGTCAGGGGTCCTTGCCTCGCAGGGATACCTTGAACTCGGAGATTGTCTCCTGGTAATAGCACTTGGCGCTGTGCTTGGTGACAGCGTGGGCTACACCCTTGGTAAGGTGATCGGACGAGGTTATTTCGAAAAGCACCACAGGCTGCTCCTCCTCAAGGAAAAACACATCCATAAGGTAGATAAATACTTTGAACGTCACGGGGGCAAGACCGTATTCTGGGGAAGGTTTATCGGTTTTCTCAGGGCATTGGCTCCATTCGTGGCCGGGATGTCAAGGATGCCGTACCGTAGTTTTGCCTTTTACAATGTCTCGGGCGGTATTTTATGGTCGGTGAGCTTTACACTATTGGGATATTTCTTCGGTCAGAGCTGGCAGTTAATCGAAAAGTGGTCGGGGAGGGCAGGGGTTTTTGTCCTTTTTATTCTCTTGGTAATAGCAGGTTTTGGCTATCTGTACAGGAGCGTAGTCAGGAAACAGGCAGAGATTTACGGATGGTTCATGGATAAATACCGGGGTCTTATTTCATCCCCGCGAATCAAAGGATTTATAGAGCGTCATCCTGAACTTGTGTCATTTATCAGGGAGCGGCTCTCTCCTGAGAGTTATCTGGGTCTTCATCTCACCGTGGGTCTTGTAATAAGCGCCGGGTTTGTATGGATCTTCGGCGGGATAACCGAGGATATACTTACGGGGGATCCCTTTGTGCTCGTTGACCGGTGGGTCATGAACCATATCCTTTATTTCAGGACTGAGAAGGTAACCGCCTTTATGGTTGTCATTACCCATCTTGGGGGCGGGATTATGGTTATAACAGGGAGCCTTGTAATAATGGCCTACCTGTCGTTTAAAAGGAGGTTCGAGTATCTTATCACCTATATTTCATCAATTATCGGCGGAAGCCTGCTGGTCTATGTTCTTAAGATGGCGATTCACAGGCCGAGACCCATCTCGGAGACTACACTCATACAGGCCTGGGGTTGGAGCTTTCCCAGCGGGCATGCCATGATGTCCATGATATTCTATGGGATGATTACCTATCTTATAACTCAAGATATAAGATCATGGAGGTTGCGTGTATTCCTGGCGACAGCAGCAGGATTCATGGTTTTTTTGATAGGCTTCAGCAGAATATACCTTCAGGTCCATTATCTAAGCGACGTACTTGCCGGTTATGCAGGTGGCCTGTTCTGGCTCAGCATCTGCATAACAGGGCTTGAGGTATATAGAAAGAGAAGTTTGATCAGATCACAGAGGAGACCATGACTCCTGCAAATACCTCATACCCTGCAGAAACAACACCTGCTGACTGGCATGCCCTTGAAGCAGAGGAGGCAGCATCCAGGCTGAAGACCGATATCCGGCACGGTTTAACCACTACGGAGGTCTCTATCAGGCTCCGGCAGTATGGTACGAATACCCTTCAGACACTGAGGAGAGTAACATGGTATGCAGTATTTGCACGCCAGTTTGTGGATGTATTGATTATCATCCTCCTGATAGCAGCGGCGATTGCACTCGCCATAGGCGAGGTGGCTGATGCGGTAACTATCCTGGCAATTGTAGTGCTTAACGGCATCCTGGGTTTTGTGCAGGAGTGGAAGGCGGAGCGTGCGATCGAGGCCCTGCAACGCATGCTTACACCTCAATGCAAGGTAATACGTAACGGACGGCAGCAGACGGTTGATTCAACAAAATTAGTGCCTGGAGATATCGTGCTCCTTGAGATCGGTGACAGGGTGCCGGCTGACCTGCGCCTTTTTGAGGCCCTCAACCTAAAGGTGGACGAGTCTTCACTTTCGGGTGAGTCACTTTCGGTAAGCAAGGGGATTGACCCGGTCGACCCATCAACACCCCTTGCCGAAAGGAACTCGATGGCATGGATGGGAACGACTGTAACCAACGGCAGGGCCTCGGGGATGGTAGTGGCAACAGGCATGTCCACGGAGTTTGGACGTATAGCCAGGCTTACCCAGACCGTGGGCAAAGAGACCACGCCGCTTCAGCGCAAACTGGCCGTGTTGGGTAAACATCTCGGAATATTTTCCGTTGCCATCTCCGTTGTCGTGGCAGCAAGCGGATGGCTTCTGGGAAAACCCCTGATCGAGATGTTCCTGACAGGGGTCTCTCTGGCGGTGGCGGTTGTGCCCGAGGGTCTGCCCGCAGTGGTAACCATTACCCTTGCCCTCGGTATACGTTCCATGGTCCGCCGCCGCGCCCTTCTGCGGCGCCTGCAGGCAGCAGAGGCACTGGGAGCAGCCACTGTAATCTGTACCGACAAGACAGGCACCCTTACCCGCAATGAGATGACCGTGCAGCGTATATGGCTGCCCTCCGCTGAGATAGGGGTTACAGGGCTTGGATACGACCCGGCTGGCCATTTTGAAATAAATGGTCAAAAAATAGACTATCACAACCGCCGTGACCTGCTGACACTCCTCGAGACCGGCCTCCGCTGCAACCACGCCCGTATCTTCAGGGATGGGCAGGGCTGGCACGAGATAGGCGAACCCACCGAGGCTGCCCTCGTTGTGGCAGCCTATAAGGCATGGCTTCATGCAGCGGAATCACCTCATATCATCAGTGAATTTTCCTTTAATTCACGGCGCAAACGAATGACCGTCATAGAACAGCGCCCGGAAGGCCCGGTCGCCCACGTAAAAGGTGCCCCGGAGGTGATACTGGAGCGGTGCACCCGAATTATGGAGGGTTCAGATGTGAGGGTTTTGACCGCGGCAGACCGTAAGGCCGCCTCCGAAGCCTATCAGGCCCTGGCAGGGCAGGGGCTCCGCACCCTGGCTGTTGCACGCCGTACGTTGCCGGAGGGGATCGCCCTGGACGAAGATGAAGTGGAGCGAGACCTTACACTCCTGGGCATAGTGGGGATAATCGATCCTCCCCGGCCGGAGGTCCCTGATGCAATAAGACTCGCCGGGAGCGCGGGGATAAAGGTGATAATGATTACCGGAGATGCAGCAGCCACCGCAGCATCAATCGCAAGGCGCGTGGGACTTCCCGTGCAGCGTGCCGTAACCGGAACCGAGCTGAACGGCATGGACGATATCGAACTCCGTGATACACTGAGGAAGGACGTCCTCTTTGCCAGGACAACCCCTGAGCACAAACTGCGTATTATAACCCTCCTCAAGGACAGTGGCGAGATAGTGGCAATGACCGGTGACGGGGTCAATGATGCGCCTGCCCTGAAGAAGGCCGATATAGGCATTGCAATGGGTATGCGTGGCACGGATGTGGCCAAGGATGCATCAGACATGATCCTTACAGACGATAATTTCGCCTCCATAATCGGGGCCGTGGAAGAAGGGCGGAGACAGTACGGCAACATACAGAAGTTTGTGAGATACCTGCTTTCATCGAACACAGGTGAGATAGTGGCTATCTTTGTCAATATACTGCTCGGTGGTCCGCTGATACTCCTGCCGGTCCAGATCCTCTGGATGAATCTGATAACCGACGGTATGACTGCCGTGGCCCTTGGCGTGGAGCCTCCTGAGAAGGGCATCATGCACCGCCCGCCGCGCTCAGCCGGAGGACATATCCTTGACCGTACCGGCGTAATCATGATACTGGTGCTCGGTGGATATATCGGCGCCGGAACCCTCTGGCTCTTCCACCACTATCTGGTCAGTGGACAGGAAAACGCAATTGCCTATGCACAGACCGTTGCCTTTACAGGCATCATCCTGCTTGAGAAGATGAATGTCTTTAATTTTCGGGCATTACGGGAGCCGCTGGCCGTAATAGGTGTATTCACCAACCCCTGGGTGATCCTTGCCTGGGTGGTGACCGTAGGACTCCAGGTTTGTGTGGTCTATGTGCCCTTCCTCCAGAATGCACTCCACACGGTTTCTCTGGGGATAACCGACTGGCTGGTCATAGTATCGGTAGCTGCCCCGGTCTTTATTGTAACAGAGGCATTGAAGTGGTTCCGGTGGAGGAAGGGGCTGCACTCTGAGTCAAGCTCTCCGACCTAAGGTCGGGTCTTTCGGCAAGGTGCATTGTATTTCTTAACTGATTTGAGTGATTTTATGGGTGACGTCTGGTTTTCCTATATCGGCTGAAGGCAGACCCGAAGTGCGATAAAATACTTTAAAATTATATAATACATCGCTATGAAAACCGAGTATAAATCAGGCAGGCTCTCACCACCACAGCTTCTCTTCTTCGGCTTTATCGGTGTGATTCTTTTAGGCACCACGCTTTTGATGCTGCCCTATTCAACAACACATGGGATAACTCTAACAGACGCCCTGTTTACCTCTACGTCCGCTGTCTGTGTTACCGGCCTTATTGTGAAGAACACTCCAAATGATTTTACACTCTTCGGTAAGATAGTTCTCCTCCTCCTTATCCAGGTTGGGGGGCTTGGTTATATGTCCATGGCCACACTACTTGCCCTGATGGCAGGCAGGCGTATCGGCATATCGGAACGCATACTTATAAAGGAATCGATGAGTATAGATACCCTTGAAGGTGTCATCCGGTTCATGAAGGCTATGCTTATATTCGTGGTTTTCTCAGAGTCTGTAGGGGCGCTGGTACTTACCCTGCATTTTCTGAAAACATCCTCTCCCGGAGATGCGGTCATAACGGGGGTTTTCCATGCCGTGTCAGCGTTCAATAATGCGGGGTTCAGCCTCTTCCCCGACAGTCTCGAGGGGTTCAGGACGGATTATACGGTAAATATAACCATTATGCTGCTTATTTTGTTAGGGGGCATCGGATTTGTCGTGATGAACGACCTCTACAGGCGGTTAAGAAAGGATACCACCAGGGTTATGCTTCATACCAGGATCGCTGTCATCTCCTCTTTACTGTTGGTTGTTTGCGGCGCCTTACTCATCTATTTCAGTGAGAGGAACTACCTCTTTGCCGGCCCGGGCTCCGGTACCGGTGATACCATAATCTCGGCGCTTTTTGCCTCAGTCACTGCACGTACCGCCGGGTTCAATACCATTGACTACTCCATGCTCCAGCCTGCAACGATATTTCTGACGGTTATGCTGATGATAATAGGCGCTTCACCAGGGAGTACCGGTGGGGGTATCAAGACCACGACCTTTGCGATTATAGTCTTGCATATCTGGTCAACGATAAGGGGTAGAAGGGATACGGTGGTTTTTAAAAGGAGGATCCCGGCGACACTGATTTCACGCTCACTCGTTATCCTTGCAGTCTCGGTTATTTATGTCATGGTTGTTACACTGATTATCATAGACCTCGAGCACACGGGGTTTCAGAATACGGTTTTTGAGGTGGTTTCAGCCTTTGGGACCGTCGGCCTCTCTACGGGCAATGGAGGGGCATTGAGCCTCAGTGCAGGTTTTTCCGGGATTTCAAAGGTTATAATAATCATCACCATGCTTGCAGGGAGGCTTGGTCCCCTTACGTTGTTTATGGCCTTGCTGAGAGTCAGGGAAGAGAGGGTACGCTATCCGGAAGGGAGGATAATGATAGGATGAAAAGACAGTTCGCCGTTATCGGACTTGGAAGGTTTGGCTCCGCTGTTGCCACGAGCCTTGCAAAAGAGGACTGTGACGTGATTGCAATAGACACGGATGAGGACAAGCTGAAGGCCGTGGCCGACCAGGTAACACTTGCAGTCCAGATGGATGCAATGGATGAGGATTCCCTGAAGGAGGTAGGGGTACAGAATGTGGATGTGGCGGTTGTGAGTATCGGTGAGAATGTTGAGGCAAGCATCCTGGTGGTGATGACGCTTAAGGAGCTCGGGATCAAGGAGATCATTGCAAAGGCGGTAAACGACCTTCACGGCAAGGTCCTTTCACACATCGGTGTCAACAGGATGGTCTATCCGGAACGTGATATGGCTCACAGGATCGCAAGGAGCCTTATAAAACCCGAGTTCATGGAACATATCGAACTCTCACCCGAGTATAGCATTGTAGAACTGCCCGCCCCCCCGTTCTTATGGGATAAAACAATTGTAGACACCAGGTTGCGATCGGAATACAACATCAGTATTATTGCAATAAAGAGAAAGTATACGCTTAACGACCAGGAGAAGGAGTCCTGGAATGTTAATCCTGCTCCGGAAGACATCATAAAGAAGGACGACATCCTTGTCCTTCTTGGCGCCAACAGCGATATCGATAAGCTGCGTTAGAGAGACCCCTAACAGGAGGCCATATGGTTGAGGAACATGAAAAGCTGGTAAAGACCACCGTCTATCTCGAAGAGGAGGTTCTTGAGGCGTTGGAGGAATCTGCAGAAAAGTATTCAGAAGAGACCGGCAGGAAGTGGTCAAGAGGTGCGGTCGTCAGGCTTGCACTGAGTGAGTTCTTTGCCCGCCGGGGAAAGATACTCTGATTACAAAAAGTAATTCCTCCGGGTAATTTTCCCCCGGATTTGCCGGGATATAGGCGGTCCTCCCCCGTGGTTCAGCGACAACCGTATGGGAGCCGCCCATCAGGTATATCTTTAATTCAACGCATCACCCCGCTGGCCCCTTATATTCAGACCCTTAACTCCCAAATGGCACAATGTTTGCTTTCTTTAAGGTAGACAACACCCGGAATAGCCGATAGAGATTCCATCAATCCTTGAAAAGGGCAGGTGAGTCATACGGCGGATTCGGGCACCAAGCTTTATTTATGAGTCTATAAAATATTATAATGAATAGTTTGGAATTATCCATGAATAAGATCCTTACTATATGTCCCTACTGCGGTTGCGGTTGCGGCCTTTATCTCCATGTGGAGGGCAACACGATAACCGGCGTATCACCAAGCAGAAACCATCCGGTAAACAGGGGAAGCCTCTGTGTAAAGGGCTGGAACTCCCTCGAGTTTGTCGCCCATCCTGAACGCCTGAAATATCCCATGATAAGGAGAAACGGACGGCTTGAGAGGGCCTCCTGGGACGAGGCGCTCAGCCTGATTGCCGGGAAGTTCGGAGAGATCAAAAAGGAACATGGTCCCGATGCAATCGGCGTCCTGAGTTCCGCCAAGTGCACAAACGAGGAAAACTACATCATGATGAAGTTTACAAGGGCCGTGATCGGGACCAACAACATAGACCACTGTGCACGCCTCTGACACAGCACCACGGTGGCCGGTCTGGCCTCTGCTTTCGGTTCGGGTGCCATGACCAACTCCATTCATGAAATAGCCGACGCCCGGCTCCTGTTTGTCATCGGATCCAACACAACGGAGCAGCATCCCATGATAGGGATGCAGATGCGTGATGCCGTTGACAGGGGCGCAACCCTGATAGTGGCCGACCCCAGGAGGACACAGATCGCTGATTTTGCCCATATCCATCTGAGACACAGGAGTGGAACAGACGTTGCCCTCATTATGTCGATAATGAACGTAATCATAAACGAGGGGCTGGTGGATGTCGATTTTGTCAGAAGGAGGACCGAAAACTTCGACTCCTTTGAGGAGAAACTCAGAAAGTACCCACCGCAGCTCGTTGAAGAGATTACCGGTGTAAAGGCAGGTGACATAAGGAGGGTCGCACGGATTTATGCAATGGAGAAGCGTTCAATGATCTTTTATGCGATGGGTATAACCCAGCATGTAACAGGGGTGGACAATGTCCGCGCCTGTGCCAATCTTGTAATGCTGACCGGTCATATCGGTCTTCCCATGTCCGGCATAAATCCGCTGAGGGGTCAGAACAATGTTCAGGGTGCCTGTGATATGGGTGCCCTTCCCAATGTATACTCAGGGTACCAGACCGTAACAAACCCCAGAGCAAGGAGAAAATTCCAGCGTGCATGGGGAAAGAGACTGCCGCAGAGGGCGGGTCTTACCGTTATGGATATGATGGACAGGGCCTATGAGGGGAAGCTCAAGGCAATGTATGTCATGGGGGAAAACCCCCTTCTTTCCGATCCCGACCTTGCACATGTGAGGGAGGCTGCCGGGAGGCTGGACTTCCTTGTTGTCCAGGATATATTCCTGAACGAAACGTCAGCATATGCTGACGTGGTTCTGCCTGCCGCAGCATTTGCTGAAAAGGACGGCACTTATACAAATACGGAAAGACGTGTTCAACTTATACGTAAGGCCGTTGAACCCCGGGGTGAGGCCAGGGCGGACTGGGAGATTATCTGCGACCTGTCGATCAGGATGGGTTATGAGATGAGCTACCGGGGCACATATGAGATCATGGAGGAAATCGCCCTCCTTACCCCCTCGTACGGGGGCACGCTTCATTACCGGCTTGAGGAAGGGTTTGGCCTCCAGTGGCCCTGTATGAGCAGGGAGCATCCCGGAACGCCCTATCTCCACAGGAGAGCGTTTGCAAAGGGTCTCGGGACGTTTATTACTATAGAATACCTGCCCCCGGACGAACCTCCCGATGAAGAGTATCCCTTTTTACTGACAACGGGACGGTTGTATTTTCTTTATCATACAGGAACCATGTGCCGCAGGACGGTTGTCCTTAACCGGGAGGAACCGGAGTGTTTCGTGGAGATCAACCCGGAAGATGCAGAGAGTTTATCCATAAGGAACAAATCACTCGTTGAGATTAGCTCACGCCGGGGTTCCGTAAAGGTCAGGACCCTCATAACGAGGAGAACACCAAGGGGAACCATTTTCATCCCCTTTCATTTCAGGGAAGTGGCGGTTAATCTACTGACCAACCCTGCTGTGGATCCCGTTGCCAAGATCCCTGAATACAAGGTCTGCGCAGTCAGGATTAAACCCCTGACGAGACAGAAAACGCGTAAGAGCAAGGTACCTAAAGTAGACCTTGAGGACCTCAGGATTACATGAAAAACTCCTGGATTCTTGACAAAAACCACCTTTCCTACTGGTTGAGACAGTTGAGAAAGGACCGGGAACTGATAGGTCCTCTCAGGAGATACAATCACGATATCGTCTTCAGGACGGTTGAAGATATTCATGAGATTGAGCTTGATTGTCCGGCATCCCTTCCATCACCGAAGGAATTTCTCTTTCCCCAGTATGAACGGATGTTACGGGCCGGGAATCCGTCTCCCGGGGGGGAGGTGGAAGACTTAAAAACGCAGAGGCCGAGGGTTATATTCGGTGTCAGGGCCTGTGATATCTCGGCTGTCATGCTCCTTGACCGGTTCTTTCTCGATAACTTCAGAGACCCATATTATGACAGCAGAAGAAGGAACACCCTTTTTGTCTCCGTTGTCTGCAATAATCCTGACCCCACCTGCTTCTGCGCAGGGTTACAGACCGGTCCATATCTTGAGCGTGGTTTTGACATTCAGCTTACCGACCTGGGTGACAGGTACTTTGTACAGGCCGACTCCCGTGAGGGTATCAGGACAATAAGTGCTACGGGTTTTCTCTTCAACAGGCCTAAAAAGTCCGACTATGATGACCAGTATGAGGTCTTCCTGAGTGCAAAGGCGCATTTTCAGAAGATTATAAGCCTTGACGGCCCCAGGCAGGCAATCCTCCAGGGCAGGGTGCACGATGAGTTCTGGCAGGGGGTTACCGACCGGTGCTTTGAGTGCGGCGGATGCGTATATGAATGTCCACTCTGCACCTGTTTTACCGTTACCGACAGGTCTTATGAAGATGGCACTGAACGCATAAGGTTATGGGACACCTGTCTCTTTAAGGGTTTTACAAGGATGGCCGGTGGAGTGCTCCCAAATGAGAACCGGATACTGAGAACAAAACGCTGGTATTATCATAAGCTCATCCATTATCCGGACCTCTTAGGGAGTTTTGGCTGTGTGGGCTGTGGAAGATGTACAATTACCTGTCCCGGCAAGATAGATATGGCGACAATAGCTACAAAGATCAAGGGACTCTCACTGAATGGAGACCTGGGATGAAGGCTCAGAGGAAGAAAAAATCCGGCGGGAATATATATATCCCCTTTCCCGGAAGGGTAGAGAAGATCTTCAAGAAGACGGGTGACGTCAATCTATACAGGCTAAAGACGGCAAACCCCATCTCATACAGTCCGGGACAGTTCTTCATGGTCTCCCTTTGGGGGGTCGGTGAGGTACCTATATCCATAGCCTCCCTTCAGGAAAGAAAAGACACCATAGAGTTCTGCATCAGGAAGGCAGGATTCGTTACCGGCGCAATTCATTCCCTGAAAGAGGATGAAACACTCTGGCTGCGCGGCCCCTATGGAAACGGGTTCTCTACCGATTCTGTCCGGGGAAGGGATGTGGTGGTGGTTGCCGGAGGTATAGGCATCGTTCCTCTCAGACCCATAATTCAGTGGCTCATAAAGAATAGGACGGATGTCAAGTCCGTAACACTGCTTTGCGGTTCAAGAACGCCTGATGATGTTGTTTTCGCTGACGAGGTGGAAGAATGGAGGAAGGGGGGCATAAAGGTGGTCGTCACCGTTGACAGGGGAAGGAGTGGCTGGACGGGCAATGTCGGACTTGTTACAACCCTCTGGCCTGAGGCCCGTGTCGACTATAAAGAGTCGGTGGCATTTATATGCGGTCCTGAAATAATGATACGGGCTGCAATGCAGGACCTCTTTTTCTTCGGTATGCCCGATGAGAGTATCGTAACCACACTTGAGGCCCATATGAAGTGCGGCATCGGCAAATGCGGACACTGTTATGCATCAGAAAAGTATGTCTGTTCAGATGGACCGGTCTTTACCTTCAAGGAGATTAAGGAGTTCGCCCTCCTTGAGGGCTACAACACGTAGTTTTCCCTTCGGGAGCGCCCCCCCTTAGTTAGAGTCTGTGTATAAAGTCAACAATAGAGCCGTCATTCCCGCGGTCTGTTGGGCGGGAATCCAGTCTTTTCAGTAACTTCTGGATGCCCGATTACAGACTTCGGGCATGACAAAAACAAGAAATGGCAATTTATACACAGACTATAGCTATAGTCTGTGTATAAACCCGAACAGTTGTCGTTTTTTCCGTCATTCCGGCTTGTCCGGAATCGTTCTTTAAGAAAGATTCCCGACTCCCGAATGCGTTCGGGATTGCGGGAATGACAAATGACTGTAGTTTATATACACAGACTATAGTTAAACGGCTGACGAGCCAATCCTTCAGGAACTGACCGGTCCCCTTTCGCAGACTTATCCCTCCTTGGCCCTGTTAAAACATCCCATATTCTTGGTTATGGAGTGATCCGGATGTTATAATATGAAAGTTGCCATCCGTGACCTCTCGTGCGCGGTTGGTCTTTAACAAGGAGGGACCATATGATCAAAGAGCTGATTAAAAAGAACCGGAGTGTCCGCCGGTTTTATGAGGAGTACCTGGTTTCCCTCGAAACCCTTGAGGGGCTCGTTGACCTGGCAAGGCTCTCACCCTCTGCCGGCAACCTGCAACCCCTGAAGTACATCCTCTCAAATACTCCGGAAAGAAACGAAAAGATCCTCTCCAGCCTGTCATGGGCAGCATATCTTAAGGACTGGCCGGGACCGGAAAAGGGTGAGCGGCCGTCAGCCTATCTCGTCATCCTCGGCGACAGGGAAATCAGTAAAAACTTCCTTTGTGACCACGGCATCGCTGTACAGAGCATACTCCTTGGAGCACGTGAACAGGGCCTTGGAGGCTGCGTCATCGGTTCAATAAACAGGAAGAGGCTCTCAGAACTTCTCCATATACCCGGGAGGTTTGAGATCCTTCTCGTGACCGCCCTTGGGAAACCCAGGGAAGAGGTGCTGTTAGAGGAGGTCCGGGAAGGAGGAAGCATAAGATACTGGCGTGACGACAGGGGTGTCCACCATGTACCAAAAAGAAGGCTTCGGGATATTATCATTGATCTTCCGTAACTCAATCCTTGATGGCGTCGTAAAAAATCGATCTCCTGCGTCGCAGCGGGTACGCCCAATGCTCAACATACCATATGTATGTCTCCGCTTGGGCGACACCACTACTCCTTGTATATCGAATTTTTACTTAGCCATCCTAAAACGGTACTATGGACTTTTTACGAGTCCATC
>BDTA01000063.1 GCA_002897935.1 bacterium BMS3Abin08 | reverse complement strand
CAGTGAACCCAGCACACAGGCCTCATATGTAAGCAGCGGTTGTTCACCGCAGGGGTTGGTGCTCTCTATCTCCCCCGTCTGTGGTGTCGGGTTTGCCCTGTTGATCCTGTCAATGAAGACTATCCCGGGATCTCCTGTCTCCCATGCACTCCTAACGATCTCATTGAAAATCTCCAACGCCTTAACCTTTCCCGCCACTTCCCCTGTTCTCGGGTTGATCAGTTCATATTCTCCATCCTTCCTGAGGGCAGCCATAAACCTGTCTGTTATTGCAACAGAGATGTTGAAGTTGGAAAGCTCCTCGCCCGTTCTCTTTACTCTTATGAAATCGAGTATGTCGGGGTGATCGACCCTGAGGATCCCCATATTTGCTCCCCTGCGCGCACCACCCTGCTTGATCACCTCCGTTGCTGTATTGTATACCCTCATGAAGGAGACGGGACCACTGGCTATACCACCGGTGGATTTGACGATGTCCGACCTGGGCCTGAGTCGTGAGAAGGAAAATCCTGTTCCTCCCCCGCTCTGGAGTATCATTGCGGCATGCTTGAGGGTGTCGAAGATCCCCTGCATCGAGTCCTTCACGGGGAGGACGAAGCAGGCTGCAAGCTGTCCGATCTCTTTCCCGGCATTCATCAGGGTCGGTGAGTTTGGAAGAAACCTCAGTTCGGACATGATTCCGTAAAAGACCTCATTCCAGTATTCACGGTCGCCTTTATAAGATGTCTCTGCCCCGGCTATATGTGATGATACGCGCCTGAACATCTCCTCGGGGGTCTCGACTGTCTTGCCGTTTTCATCCTTAAGGAGATATCGTGCCTTTAATACCCTTATTGCGTTCGGTGTGAGGTTAAGCATAACGATCTTTCGGGTTGATCTGATCCATGAAAGATTTCAAGGGAGAAACTACAGCAGAAAGGCTGGTCTGAGTCAGCTTCAGGATATGAGAATCACTCAGTTTCTTTCCGCGGGAGGGTTAGCTTTGCAATACGACCCCTTTTCCCCGGCGCTCCAAGGTCTTCACCATCAAATTTAAGCCTGATGCCACCGGCATTACCCACCTTCAGGTAAAACTTTCTCTCACCAGCCCAGGTCCTTATCTGTCCCGGCTTAAGCAGAATGGAGTAGCTCAGGTTGTCATCGATCTGGAGAAACACCCACGTCTCTTCAACGGCCCTGATCTCGAGGAGATGTTTGTTGGTGAAATCAGCCTCAGCCGAGGTTACCGGGCTCGGTATCATTGTAACAACCTTCTCTATACCACTGTTGCCTGAGTTGACCTGTTGCGGGTTGTTGGATGACTTCTTATAAGTTAAAAAAAGGATAAAGGGCAAAACCATTGTGATTAATATTATAAACTGGAGGGTTCTTGAAGAGAAGAAGGACGATCCCGGCCTGTTGTTTATTTGTAAGGGTGGGGTCGGGGGTGTCTGGGGGATTCTCTCTTCATTATATATAGATAGGGCCTCTGAAGGGTCTACCGACAGTAACCGCAGGTAACCTTTTATATAACCACGGATGTAGACCTCCCCGGGAATCTTACCGAAATCTTCTGATTCAAGAGCCTTCAGATACTCGAGACGGATCATTGTTTCAGAAGATACATCCTTAAGGGACAGGCCGGCCTTCTCTCTCTTTCCCCTTAAATATTCTCCTAACAACGCTCCCCCGGCAAAAAAAGTAGTAACGCCTGAACACATTATACATGATGGGAATTTCAAAAATCAAGGGGGGGACGATACCGATGTAGTAGGAGTTCCCCTGAACGGATTGACAAGGACCGGAATTTTAAAGATAATATAGTATCCTGGTTTTTTATTCCTCTCATAAATAGAGACTGTGTATACAGTCGGACAGTTGTCGTTTTTCCATCATTCCCCGAAAGCGTTCGGGATTGCGGGAATGACAGATAGAAAAATTGAGTTAGATGAGGTGCCATGAAGATTGTAAATGCAGAAGAGATGAGAGAGATTGACAGGGTTACCATCGAGGAGTACGGTATCACCTCTTCCGTGCTGATGGAACGCGCGGGGCTTGCAGTTGTCGGAAGGATTATGGATCTCTGCGACCCTTCCAAAAGGGTCGTTGTCCTTTCAGGCGGAGGGAACAACGGGGGTGACGGGCTTGTGGTAGCACGGAATCTCCATAATAAAGGCCTGGATGTGTCTGTATATCTCCTGTCAACTACTGACAGGTTAAGCAGGGATTGCAAAAGCCAGTTCACGATTGCAAAGAAGACAGGCCTGAAGATCTCTGAAGGTATACTCCCGGGGACAGGGGACCTTCAGAATGTGGTGGTTGTGGATGCCGTCATAGGGACCGGTCTTAACAAGCCCGTCAAGGAGAAGATAGCAGGGTTGATAGAGAGGGTGAATGATGCCGGGAATACCGTTTTTGCTGTTGATATTCCTACAGGCATATCATCGGATGACGGAAAGGTTATGGGTGCTGCAATCAGGGCCGATGTTACGGTTACATTCGGTCTGCCGAAGCTCGGCCACGTTCTTTCACCCGGCGCTGAGCATTCGGGCAAACTCTATATTGAGGATATAGGCTTCCCTCATGAACTCCTTACCCGTGAGGGGCCGGCTGTTGAACTGATTGATAAGGACCTTGCCGGTCCTCTTCTGCCTTCAAGGGTGAGGGACTCATATAAGGGGATGTACGGGCATGTACTGGTAGTAGGGGGGTCGCAGGGAAAGACCGGAGCGGCCCTGCTTTCAGCCAGGGCGGTCCTGAGGTCGGGGGCCGGGCTTGTAACCATAGCTTCAGCAGGCCCTGTCATTGATTCCGTAGCCCCTGCAATCCTCGAAGAAATGACCCTCCCGCTCCCTTGTACCGACGATGGAACGGTCTCCCCTGAAGGGGTTGAGGAGGTTCTCGGTTTTCTGCATGAGAGGGCCGACGTTGTTGCCATCGGTCCGGGGCTCGGGAGGGAAAAGGCAACGGTTGGCTTTATACTCGAGGTGATAAGGAGATCGCCTCTCCCCATGGTGATTGATGCAGATGCACTCTTTGCCCTCTCAACGCTGGATAAAAGGGAGTTGCCGGGATTTATTAAAAGCCTGAGACCCCCTTCGGTTCTCACCCCGCACATTGGAGAGATGGCCCGGCTTTTGAGGATAAAGCCCGGTGATATAAAGGGTGACCCGATAGGGATTGCAAGGAAACTCTCAGAAGATACGGGCTGTTGTATCGTGCTGAAGGGGTCTCCCACCATCGTTGCATCCCCTGAAGGCCGGGTTTTTATCAACAGCACCGGAAACCCCGGCATGTCAACTGCTGGAACAGGTGATGTCCTTACCGGCATGATCGCATCCCTTACCGGACAGAACCTCCCGCCACTTGAGGCATCAATCCTCGGTGTATATCTCCATGGACTTGCAGGCGATATCGCAGCAGAAAGGACGGGAGAGCACTCCCTTATTGCCGGAGATGTCATTGAAGGAATCCCCGGTGCCTTCAGCCGGTTCAGGGCATAAGGCTTTTTCCCTTTGGGAAAGAGGGACTAATTAGAGTCTGTGTATGAAGTCGAACAGTTGCCGTTATTACGTCATTCCCCGAAAGCGTTCGGGGAAGCGTTCGGGGAAGCGTTCTTCAAGAAGGATTCCCGGCTCCCGAAAGCGTTCGGGATTGTGGGAATGACGGAATACAGTATTTTTGACTTTCACACTATGCAACAACGTTAAAGTTTTCTCGTAGGATTTTGGAATGGTATGTTCATCTGATATATGTCATTTGGTCTGTTTGGTTCAAAAGCAGGGCACAATAATACTTACCCTTTATTTTCAAGAATATTTTTTAATTATTACAGTATAAAACTCTTCAATATCCTTAAGATTATTTGACAATATTGACTTCAGGATATCAAGCTCGATTGAAGTATAGTCATGGATCGCTATATTTCTGAACCCAACCATTGCCTGCATCTTCTTCATAAGTTTATCATCAATTATTCCTGCATCCCGCAGCAACTTGAAATTTTCCTTTATTGTTGTTGCAAGCCCCAGCCCCTCGGAAGCAACTATATGTATAGCAATGTCAAGTGTAGCCTCTATCGCTCTCTGTAAATTAAGAATAAAAATATCCTGTTTATCTATGTTCTCGAGGCTTTCGGGCCTGAGACCCGTTGTCTCTTTGATTCGTCTCAGACACCTTTGGATATTGCCGACCTTTGCAAGAATTATATCCATATCAGGCATAAATCCTACCCCTCAAAATATTCTCCTCTTCTTCTTTCCTGATATATTTCAGGTCATCATATTCCTTCACTGTTCTGACAAAAAACTCATTATATATTGCATCACTTTTTTTCTTAAGCAATGTCCCTTTCTTTAAAACCTGCATCCTTATAATTGGTGAGGAGTTGTTTAAAATAACGATGTCAACTTCTCTACCGGTTATCGTTGAAAGGTTATCAATAATATCCAGAAGACCTGAAGAGGATGGCTTATGAGCAAATAAAACAGCTATATCGATATCGCTTTCTTCCGTCAATTTGCCTTCAACGGCAGAGCCAAAAATAAAGGCAAGGATTACATCCTCTCTCTCATCAAGATATTCTTTTATCTCTAATGCAATCCTATCTATTTCCACATTAATCTCCCTCAGCCGTTGTAAACTGATTGCCATACAAAAACCGAATGGATAATCTTTGGTTATATTCTACCACAGTAAAATACTTTTCTTATACATTTGCCAGGAGTTCTTAAAACTTACGCTTACGACTTATCATTATTGATGAATTCGTAAAAAATCCTAATTCCCCCTCCCCTGGTGGGAGGGGATTAAGGGGAGGGGGATAACTGCTTAAAATATCGTCCTTTTTCACCCTTACCCCAAACCCTCTCCCATCAGAGGATAAAGCCAGGTAACGTAAAGGGTAACCCGATAGGGATTGCAAGGAAAGTTTCAGAAGATACGGGCTGTTGTATCGTGCTGAAGGGATCTCTCCCACCATTGTTGCATCCCCTGAAGGCCGGGTCTTTATCAACAGCACCGGAAACCCCGGCATGGCAACTGCTGGAACAGGTGATGTCCTTACCGGCATGATCGCATCCCTTACCGGACAGAACCTCCCGCCCCTTGAGGCGTCAATCCTTGGTGTATATCTCCATGGACTTGCAGGCGACATCGCAGCAGAAAGGACGGGAGAGCACTCCCTTATTGCTGGAGATATCATTGAGGGGATCCCCGATGCCTTCAGCCGGTTCAGGGCATAAGGCCTTTTCCCTTTGTGAAAGAGGGATTAATCAGGGGCACAATGACCCTAAATAGAGTCTGTGTATAAACTGCTGTTTTATATTTTTGTCATACCCGAAGTCTGTAGTCGGGTATCCAGAAGTTACTGAAAAGACTGGATTCCCGCCCAACAGACCGCGGGAATGACGGCTCTA
>BDTA01000062.1 GCA_002897935.1 bacterium BMS3Abin08 | reverse complement strand
GGTCACAGGCCATGGGATGGCCGGATCAACCGACAGTATAAACTCCGCTACCCACGTCAGAAACTCCTCGCTATCGTTGTACCCGGGGATTATCAGTGTGGTGACCTCGATCCAGACACCGAGTTCCTTCATCAGTCTGATTGTGTCAAGCACAGGCGCAAGCCTCGCTCCAACCACCTTTTTGTAGAAATCGTCGTCACCCTTCAGGTCGATATTATTGCCGTCAAGATATGGGGCAATCGCCTCAGTTGCCCCGGGGGATGTGTATCCGTTGCTGACGAACACATTCTTTATTCCCCTTTCATGGGCAAGCCTTGCACAGTCGCAGACGAACTCCATAAAGATCGTCGGCTCCGTGTAAGTATAGGAGATGCTTGCGCACCCCGCCTTTTCCGCCTCGCTGACCACATCCTCAGGTGTCATATCCTCTCCGGCTATCTCCGGATACAGACGTGGATACTGGGAGATTTCCCAGTTCTGGCAGTGGAGGCAACGGAAATTGCATCCCACGGTGGATATGGAATACGACCTTGATCCGGGATGGAAATGAAAAAGGGGCTTCTTCTCAATCGGATCCACATTCCTCGCTATCACCTTCCCGTAAACAAGCGAGTATAACGTCCCCCCCCTGTTCTCTCTGACATGACAGATCCCCCGTTTATCAGGCTTGATAACACAGTAGTGGCAGCACAGGGTGCATCTGACCTTTCCGTCCCCGAGTTTTTCATAAAACATTGCCTCTCTCATAAACTAATCATGATGGACTCGTAAAAAGTCCATCGCACCGTTTTAGGATGGCTAAGTAAAAATTCGATATACAAGGAGTAGTGGTGTCGACCAAGCGGAGGCATACATATTGTATGTTGAGCATTGGGCGTACCCGCTACGACGCAGGAGATCGATTTTTTACTTAGTCATTAATGATAACAGGTTTGAGACGGGATTGCAAAGCGCGCATAACCGTCTGCCGTCTTTCTATGGTACAATCAACCAGTTCCGGCTGAAGGGAAGACAGCGCCCGACATCAATCCCTGATTTCAACACGGACCCCCTCAGAGTGAACTACCCTGCGGCAGAGACCGCAGGGTGTCTGAAAATTGTATCTTTATTTTCGGTGTCATTCCCGCTTGTCGGGAATCCTTCGACTTGTTCGGCATCACATGAAAGATTCCCCGAACGCTTTCGGGGAATGACGGAAAAACGATAACTGTTCAACCTTATACAGTCATTTGTCATTCCCGCAAGCGAAGCACGTCGGGAATCCTTCTTAAAAACGATTCCGGACAAGCCGGAATGACAGAAATATGGAACTGCGGCAGAGACTGTGGGGAAGTATAAGTAAGCCCGTCGGCAGAGACTGTGGGGTATTGAAAACTTAATCAAAATATATAATAATAACGCTGCAAGCAGCAGGGTATCAAACCCAAACGGGAATAAAATATCGGAGTGGTTTAAACGCTTTCAATCCTCGAATCGTCAATAGGAGTATAGGGTAATGAAAGATGAGGACCTTGTAGAAGAATTCTTAAATGGAAATGAGGATGCATTCGATATGCTAATGTCTAAATATGAAAAACCGGTTTACCATATGGTCAGGGCAATGACAAGGGACGTTGAAGAAGCCCGGGATATCACCCAGAGGGCCTTCATTAAGGCATTCAGGGGGATTAAGGGGCTCAGGGAGCGGAGCCGGTTCAAAAACTGGCTATACAGGATAGCAGTGAACCTTACACGTGATCATATCCGCACAAGAAAGGATGAGGCTGATATTGATTCATTGGTAGTGACGGACGGACGGAGTTCTCCCGAGAAGGAGCTGATAGACAGGGATATAATAGAGAAGACCAAAGAGTTCATCGGGAACCTCCCACCACGTCAGAGAGAGGTGGTTATACTAAGGATATTCCGGGGTATGACCTTTGTTGAGATGTCCAGGGTCCTGGACGTTCAACCTGAATCACTAAGGGCAAACTTCCACTTCGGCATTAAGTCCCTTAGGGAATACTTGAGAAAAGGAGGTATTGACCATGAGATGTGAAGAATTCTGGGAAAGGCTGAATTCCTGTTTTTCCAACCCGCAGGATATGGATGAATGTCTTGAAGAACACCTGAGTGACTGCCCTGTTTGCAAGATGGAGATGGAAAACCTGCAGTTATCAACAATAATCTGAATGAAGATTTCGAGGTGGTATAATGGAGTGTGAGGTATTCTGGAAAAGGTATCCCGACGTTATTGACAAAGCCGGGATGGATAACGAAATGAGAGGGCATCTCAACAGTTGTCCGCGCTGCAGGGAGGAACTCGATTTCCTTACAACGGGTCTTGAAGGCATGAGAAAGGAGATAGAGGAGGATGAAGGGCCTGAATTCTGGAGACAGCTAAGAGCGGATGTGCGAAGTGAAATCCGCATCCCCGGAAAGCGTTCCAACCGGTTCTTACCATGGTGGAATGCCGGGCTTGCAACTGCCTCTTTATTATTGATCGTAACCATCTTCGGGGGATTCTTTCTTCCCACCGGTCATTACACCGAAGACCTCTCCCTCTATGTTGAGTCCCTTGATCCCGTGAGTTCGGTCTATGAAGAGGCAGCAGCGGTGGAGGTTGTTGAAGAAGATGAAGTGATAGCGGAAAGCGACTACCTTCGCGGCATTGTTGACTGGTCCTCCCTGCTCATCGATGCCTATGGAGAAAACAGAATCAAAGGAAGGAGAAATTACCATGAAAAGGGGATTAGCGGCCTTAATAATTTTCTCAATTATGTTGCTGTTTAGTTGCACTACCGTGGTCAAGGAACCGCCGCCAAGACGTCCTTTCCCGCCAAGGGGCCCGGCGATCGGTTGCAAGGATGTGTGGATTCCGGGACATTACAAGCCCGGCGGCAGATGGATACGTGGACACTGGGAAGTAAGGTGCCCGCAACCCCGGAGGTATAACGCACCATTTATAAAATAGTCAAGCTCTCCGGCCAAAGGTCGGGGCTTCCGGCAAGGTGCATTGTAAATTAAGGAGGAGATGATGATATATGTGAAACGGTTGGTGTTTGTATTAATGTCCTTTCTAATCCTGTCCACCGCGGTCCGGGCACAACCCCCTGCAAGAGAAAACCCCGGACGTTTCAAGGAACGGATAATTACCATGAGGAACTGGCAACTGACGGAGGTATTCGACCTCAGGGGGAAAAGAGCAGAGAAGGTCTTTTCCATCCTCAAGAGATTTGACAGGGAAAGGGAAGACCTGATCATGCAGCGCAGGAGGATACTCAATGAAATGAGGCACGAGGTAAAAAACCCCGACACTACAGCGGGACGACTGAAGGAACTGATCAAGGGCTTCAACAGGACAAACATTGAACTGGCCGGCATTCCTGGAAAGGAGGTTTATGCCCTGAAGGATATCTTCACCCCCAGGGAGCTTGCCAGGTACCTGCTCTTTTCAGAGAGGTTTTCCAGGGAACTCAAGGCATCAATATACGAACGGTTGCAAAAAAGGGGCAGAAGACCTCCCCCCGGGAGAAGAGAACCGTGGTGAGGGGGTTATACCCCTCGCTCAAGCCTCTCTATCAGGGACTCCGGCAGACCCGCCTCTCTCATTTTTGTCTGTGTCTTGCTAAAGTCATAATCCACCCGGATGATCTCTATATCATCACCTGAAATCATTACATATGATGCCCTGGGGTCACCGTCCCTGGGCTGACCGACACTCCCGGCATTTATCAGATACCTCGATGTCTCCGAATGTCTGACCCTGTCCCTGCAGTGCAGGAATTCGCCTGAAGGCAGTCTCTCAATAATAACCGGCATGTGGCTGTGACCGGAGATACAGGCATGCTCTTCGAAGTAATGGAAGTTCACCTCGGCATCATACAGAGTGCGTATATAGTTCCATGAATCGGGATCCTTCGGTGTAGCGTGGACAAGGAAGAACCGGCCCTCAGGGATGACCTTGATGATGGCGAAGCTCTTAAGGAAGGCAATACCATCTTCTGATATTACATTCACGGTCCATTCAATAGCCGCTCTGGCGTTGTGATTGAAGTAATCGGTAGGGGTGTAACCGAGAACAGCCCAGTCATGGTTTCCGGCCACAAAGGCCCTGCATCTCTCCTTTAGAAGGTCAAGACATTCATTGGGATCAGGGCCGTACCCAACTGCATCTCCTACAAAGCAGACATCACTAACACCCCTTTTCTCGATATTATCAAGAACTGCGCAAAGGGCTTCGAGGTTTGAATGCACATCGGAAATAAAGGCATATGGACCGGATACTGCCATAAAGTTCAGTGTACCCTTTTGTTGATGGTCTTTCTGACATTATCGAGGATCCCGTTTATAAACGAGTATGACTCCCCTGTAGAGTACTTCTTGGCTATCTCAATTGCCTCGTTCAAGGTCACGGCAGCCGGTATGTCGTCTCTAAAGAGGAGTTCATATATCGACAACCTGAGGATGCCTCTGTCGACAGCCGCAATCCTCCCGATCTCCCAATTCCTTGCGGCAGAGAGCAGTATTCCGTCAATCTCTTCAATATTCTCAATGGTGCCTAACACAAGGTCCTTTGCAAAATCATTCACATCACCAGCCACAGGACTTCCTTCCCGGCGACCATTAAATGTCTCATCGTCCGGCGGATGCCCGGTAATATCATACTGATACAGTATCTGGAGTGCAAACTCCCTTGCTTTTCTTCTCTTCATAATTGATATTCCCGTAAAAAGTCGTCATTCCCGCGAAAGCGGGAATCCAGAAAGCGTATAACTATTTAAAAAGACTGGATTCCCGTTTCCGCGGGAATGACAAAAAAACACTTTTTCAGATTTTTTACGAATCCATCATAATTATTTTATAACACCGGCCATAACTTAGCCGGAGGGCCTTAATTCAGGAGTCAACGAACCTGCAAATCTCTTGCTTGGTCGGAGAGCTTGACTCTATGAAAGCTTCTTCATGAGATTGGCCATCTCCATTGCCGTAACGGCCGCATCCCATCCCTTGTTGCCGGCCTTTGATCCGGCCCTCTCTATTGCCTGCTCAATCGTATCAGAGGTAATTACTCCAAAGGATACCGGGACGCCGGTCTCCATCGTTGCGAGGGCAATACCCTTGGATGCCTCTGCGGCAACATAATCAAAGTGTGGTGTTGCCCCACGTATTACCGTTCCCAGGGCGATGACTGCATCATGCCTTCCCTTTTCCGCAAGCCTCTTCACCACCATCGGTATCTCAAAGGACCCGGGCACCCTCACAATATCGATATCCTTATCAGAAGTGCCGTGTCTCTTCAGGGCATCAAGGGCGCCATCAACAAGCCTGGCTGTTATAAAGTCATTGAACCTGCTTGCAACTATACAGAACCTCAGCCCCTTCCCATTGATTTCTCCTTCATACAGACTCATGAAAACCTCCCTGTTTGATATTATAGTGCTTTTGAATATCCCATAGCACCTGCAAGGATTCAACCATTATGACTAAACCTGCGTCTTCTGCTATTTCAGTTGCTGAACAGCGGTTAGAAGGATGGTCAATTATACCGCTGTCCAGATTCCTTAACAACTAAATTCGTTCATTCGTAAAAAAGTTGAAAATACTTAATCAGTCCGTCATTCCCGCTTGTCATGTCATTCCCGCAAGCGAAGCGAGTCGGGAATCCTTCTCAACGATTCCGGACAAGCCGGAATGACTATTGTGCCCGGAATGACATTGTGCGTTGCGGCTAATGTTAAGTCGAGTTTTAAGCCTGTCATACCCAGTGCAATCGCACCAGGCCTAAACCCTGTCAAGGATATGCCCCAGTTTCTTCTTTTTTGTCTTGAGGTACCGGATATTACCCTCTTCGGGTTTGATCTCTATAGAGACACGTTCGACCACCTGAAGGCCATACCCCTCAAGGCCTACAATCTTTCTCGGGTTGTTAGTCATCAGGCGGATCTTCTTCAACCCCAGGTCAACCAGTATCTGTGCCCCTATCCCATAGTCCCTGAGATCGGGTTTAAAACCAAGCTTGATATTAGCCTCGACCGTATCGAGCCCCTGATCCTGAAGCGCATAGGCCCTCAGCTTGTTTGCAAGCCCTATCCCCCTGCCCTCCTGTCTCATGTAAATAATAACCCCCTTACCCTCTCTCTCGATCATCTCCATTGCGCTGTGGAGCTGATCACCACAGTCGCATCTGCGTGAACCAAATACATCACCGGTTAAACACTCTGAATGCACCCTTACAAGAACCGGCCCGTCAGGGGAAATGTCACCCTTCACAAGGGCAACATGAACGGTGTCATCAACCATGTTCTCATAAGCAATGGCCACGAATTCGCCACCATAGGATGTTGGCAGCTTTACCTCAGCAATACGCTTCACCAGGGTCTCTTTCCTCATTCTGTATTCAATAAGATCCTTAATGGTGACTATCTTCAGGTTGTGCCTCCCGGCAAATTCCATCAATTGCGGAACGCGGGCCATTGTACCGTCCTCGCTCATTATCTCACATATAACACCGGCAGGATAAAGACCTGCAAGCCTCGCAAGATCAACCGAGCCTTCCGTCTGTCCGGCACGCTGAAGCACCCCACCGGGACGGGCCTTCAGCGGAAAGATATGGCCCGGCTTGGACAAATCCTCGGGGCCGCATTCCTGATTGATCGCTGTCAGGACGGTAGTAGCCCTGTCGTGGGCGGATATACCCGTCGTCACGCCCCTCCTGGCCTCTATTGAAACGGTAAAGGCGGTGCCGTAAGGCGATGTGTTGTCACTTGTCATCATCCGGAGCTGCAGTTCCTCCACCCTTTCAGGCGTCAGGCTCAGGCATATCAGCCCTCTGCCGTATTTGGCCATGAAATTAATGACCTCGGCTGTCACCTTTTCAGCAGCAATACAGAGATCACCCTCGTTTTCCCTGTCCTCATCATCAACGAGGATAATCATCCCACCGTTTCTTATATCATCTATTGCATCTTCAATCGTATTGAACCTGTACTTACTCCTCATACCTCTATCCTCCCGGGGTTAAACAAACCCTGATTGTTTCAGTTTTTCCATCAGTATATCATCGTTATCCCTTCCCGACATAAACCTCTCAACATACTTACCTATTATATCAGTTTCCAGGTTAACCGAATCACCCACGCCTTTGAAGCCTATGGTTGTAATCTCTTCGGTATGAGGAATTATAACGATACTGAAGGAATCCCTCTTACAGTCCACCACTGTCAGGCTTATCCCGTCGACTGCCACGGAACCCTTTCTGACAATATATCTCATCACATCTTCAGGCGCCTTTATACTCAACTCGGTTGCTTTACCGACCCTGTGCCTCTTAGATATCCTGCCGACACCGTCTATATGGCCGGTTACGAGATGGCCTCCAAGCCTTTCCGAGGGTTTGACGGCAGGTTCAAGGTTAACCGGATCGCCGGGACTTAGATGTCCCAGGGTAGTGCTCCTGAGTGTCTCAGGGGAAAGGTCAAACCTCATAATCAGATCGTCTCCGGAAACATGCTTCACACCCTCAAGGGTTGTTATAGTGAGGCAGGCTCCGTTAACGGAGATACTGTCACCAACCCCGGAGTCCCTCGCAACAGCCCCTGATGCAATGGACAGAAGGGTGATCTCCCCTGTCCTCTTAAGACCGGCCACCTTCCCAAGTTCCTGAATAATACCGGTAAACATCCTTACTCCTCTATATCAATCTCAAAATCGAGTTTCTTGCTGTAATATCCCATCAGATCCACAACCTCGGACCATGAGGCAGTGATCCTTACCATCCTGCGCTGTATCGTAACGCTTATATCCCCGTACTCAATGGGCACACCAATGGACTGGGCCTTCTCATAAACAAGGCGCCGGTAACGGTCCGGTCTTGTATAATTAAGCCGCGCTATGGCTTTACACTCTGACTTTAATGCATTGTAGTGATAATAGGGCACTGAAAACTTATAACCGACATAAAGGGCTACGATGGTGAGCAGGATGCATACAACAGGCTTTACAGCCCCACGCTGATCCCCCGGTCTCATCGGATCAACCTCCCAATCCTTGATAATCGGGGCAAGTGTCTCTTGCCGTCCCATGACCAGTATATTATAAATGCCTTGCCTTTGACCTCACTGAGATCAACAAACCCCCAGTACCTGCTGTCATAACTCTGATCACGGTTGTCACCCATAACAAAGATCTTCCCCTGGGGCACATAAACGGGACCAAAGTTGTCCCTCACATCCATCCCCACCGGTCGTGTATCATTGTCGGTATGTTGTATGTATGGTTCCTTCAGGGCCCGGCCGTTGACGAAGACATTCTTGTTTCGTCCCTCTACCACATCACCTCCGACGGCTATCACCCTCTTTATAAAGTCACGTGAGGGGTCTTTCGGGTACTTGAATACAATAATATCACCCTTTCGAGGTTCCCTGAACACGAGAATTTTTTTGTCGGTAAAGGGTATCTCCGTCCCGTATATAAACTTGGCGACCAGGATATGGTCACCAACAAGGAGGGTGGGGATCATTGATCCGGAGGGTATCTTGAATGCCTGAACCACGAAGGCCCTGATGATCAACGCAAGTATAAGGGCGGTTATTATTGCCTCTGCATATTCTCTTACTACGCCCTTCTTCTTCATTCTTCCACCTCCAGTACTGAGAGAAAAGCCTCCTGGGGAATCTCGATCCTTCCAACCTGTTTCATCCGCTTTTTACCCTCCTTCTGTTTCTCGAGTAATTTTCTTTTTCTCGTAATATCACCACCGTAACACTTGGCAAGCACGTCCTTCCTTAGGGCCTTTACCGTCTCCCTTGCAATAACCTTGCTCCCTATAGCCGCCTGAATAACAACATCGAAGAGCTGCCTCGGTATTATCTTGCGCAACCTCTGAGCTACCTCACGGCCCCTGTAATAGGCGTTATCCCTGTGAACAACGAGACTGAGGGCATCCACAGGTTCATTATTAAGAAGGATATCAAGCTTCACAAGATCGGACTCCTTATAACCTGAAAACTCATAATCAAACGAGGCATAACCCCTTGACAACGATTTAAGCTTATCGTAAAAATCCCATAGTATCTCACTCAGCGGAAGCTCATATACCACCATTATCCTGTCCTTGCTGATATAATTGAAATCCTTCTGGATGCCCCTCTTGTTCTGGCACAGACTGAGAATATTGCCGATAAACTCCTGGGGCACAAAAACCGTGCCCCTTATGAAGGGCTCTTCAACCACAGAGGGTTTTGAGGTCATCAGGTTAGGGTTATCGATAGCATGAACCTCTCCATCCTGGTCATGAACCCTGTAAACCACAGTAGGAGCCGTACTGATAACGGAGACATCAAACTCCCTTTCAATCCTCTCCTTGATTATCTCCATATGGAGCAGTCCCAGGAATCCGCACCTGAATCCGAACCCGAGGGCGGTTGAACTCTCAGGCTCAAAATTGAACGACGCATCATTGAGACTCAGTTTTTCAAGTGCATCTTTCAGTGATTCATAGTTCCCGGACTCAATGGGATAAAAACCGCAAAACACCATAGGCTTGACGTCCTTGTATCCCGGACAGGGACTGTCTGCCGGGTTCAGGGCATCCGTGATGGTATCTCCCACCCTTGTATCATGTACGTCCTTGATCCCTGCGATAATGTACCCGACCTCTCCTGATGAAAGTAGTTCAACGGGTGTAACGGAAGGTGAGAACACGCCCACCTCTGCAACCTCGAACTCCTTATTATTGTACATAAGCATGATCCGTGTTCCCTTGCCGACCTTTCCGTCAAAAACCCTTACAAGCACCACCACTCCACGGTAGTTGTCAAACCATGAATCAAATATAAGCGCCTTTAAAGGCAGTTCATCATCCCCGACCGGAGGCGGCACCCTCTCCACAACGGCTTCAAGGACCTCCCTGGTGCCCGTACCTAACTTGGCGGAGGTCTGAATCAGTCCTGAGCAGTCAAGACCCACAACGTCCTCAATCTGTTCCCTGACCCTCTCAGGTTCAGCCTGTGGCAGATCTATCTTGTTTATAACGGGAATCAGGTCAAGGTCATTTTCAATTGCAAGGTAGGCGTTAGCCACGGTCTGGGCCTCAACACCCTGTGTGGCATCGACAATAAGCAGGGCGCCTTCACAGGAGGCAAGACTCCGTGAAACCTCATAGGAGAAATCAACATGACCCGGGGTGTCAATCAGATTCAGTATGTACTCGGCGCCGTCAAGCGCATTATAGATCAGCCTGACGGCATGGGCCTTAATGGTAATCCCCTTTTCACGTTCAAGATCCATTGAATCAAGAACCTGATCGGACATCTCCCTCTTCGAGAGTGCCCCCGTATACTCAAGCAGTCTGTCTGCAAGGGTCGATTTACCATGGTCGATATGCGCAATTATCGAAAAATTCCTTATCTTCTTTGCCATATTCTGTAGTTAATCTCCCTGTTCCTGATTAACAGGCTGAAACCTCCGGGATACACCCCGATACCCCTCTGCATAGGGGAATGTAAGCGGACCGTACTTACCCACCCTCTCAGGAGGGAGATAATATCCCGGCTAAGCCTGTTCATTTCTTAGATTATCAAATACAAGTGATGCCGATCCAATAACCCCGGCATCGTCACCTGACTCTGCAGGGATAATCCCCACTCCCTCGAAAAGTTCCGGGAAGGCCCTCTTTTCCGCCTCTCTCCTTGCCTCCTCCACATAAATGTTCCAGGCGCCCGTAAGACCACCCCCGAGTATAACGGCCTCAGGGCTGAATGTATTAACCAGGTTTGCTATCCCGATACCAAGATACCTGCCGGCGGTTTTTAAGATCTCTCTCGCAAGCCCGTCCCCTTCAAGGGCGCAGTTGTAGATATCCCCGGGTGTTATCTTGTAAATATTACCATTACAGCATTCCTTGAGGAGGCTCTCGGTACCGGACTCAAGGGATTCAACGGTCATCGAGGTCATAGCCCTTGCAGAGGCATAGGATTCAAGACATCCGCTGTTGCCGCAGGGACAGCTCACTCCACCTGCCTCAACCGTCACATGACCAAACTCTGCAGCTATATCGAGCAGCCTTTCCCTGTAAACAACACCTCCACCTATACCTGTGCCCAGCGTCAGGAGGACAAAGCTGCTGAAGCGCTTCCCTGCACCGGCCTTCTTTTCACCAATTGCATATGCATTGGCATCATTCTCGATATAAAGGGGAAGAGAAAACCTCTTCCCGATCACCTCTCCAAAGTCGACCCCCTCAACGGCTTCAAGATTCGGAGAACGGTGCACAAGGACTCTTTTTCTGTCAATCACCCCTGCAACACCAATACCGATGCCTGTAACTTCCGGGGTAATAATATCATCAATTAAATCAACCATCAGGTCAATTACATTCTCTGCAGACGATTCCATGGTCTTTGTCAAGACCTCATAATCATCGTTGATAAGGGCTACCCTGAGGTTTGTACCTCCAAGATCAACGCCTATAGCAAGCATAATATCCTCCGTGCAATAAATCTCCCTATACTACTTAATTTATGAGATTATATTTAAAAATAAGGTGAGGAATATATATTTTATCATAGTACGGGTGTTTGGTTCAAAATCCCCCCGGCAACTACGGCGACAAACGAAGAACCCAAATACGGAAAGACAGACCTGTCAAGGGTCTGAACGTTTCTCCCGGCATCCGCATTTAATAAGGTCACTTATTCGGAAGAGGCTTCATCAAAGACCTTGTTCACCACGTTCAGGATATCCTCGGGGGTAAAGGGCTTCTCAATATACTCATATGCCCCGAGTTTGATGGCCAGAACAGCCGTGCTTATCGTTCCATAACCGGTTATTATAACCACATGGATCTCCGGCCATCTTTTCTTGATGGTCTTCAGGACCTCGATCCCGTCCATATCGGGCATCTTGAGGTCGGTCAGAACCAGGTCAAACCGTTCCTTCTCAAGCAGTGATATCGCGTCGTCACCCCTCGATGTCACTATCACTTCGTACCCGGCAGGCTCAAGCACCCTCTGACAGCTGACCCTCACAATTGCCTCGTCATCTATTACAAGAACCCTTCTGTTGTGCATCAGAAACCTCCTTCATGCCGATTGGATCGTATATTTCCAATCCCTTCCGAAATCCTCCTTCTCAGAAGGGATAAAACAGCAGGGTAACTTATCGGGACATCGCCGAGCTCCCTTTTAATCTCTCTGGTGTCAAACACAAAGCCCTTGCCGTCGCTATTGAAGAAAAAGCGGAGATCAACTTCCGGATGACCGGCTATGAGCGCCAACAATGTTGATGTTATGTCACCAAGGGGTTTTCTGTCAATATGGTTGAGCATAAAGGTAGCCTTAACAACGGTTCCTTTCCCCCTCCCGGATTCAACGTTAAGTTGACCACCTGCCTCATTTGCGGATTGTGCAAGGAGCGGGATACCGAGCCCCACTCTCTTATCCTTTGTGCTGAAAAACGGATCGGTAATGGACTTGAGGGTTTTTTCGTCCATACCCTTACCGTCATCCCTGATTGTAACCGTCAGCATGCCGCCGGATCTGCTCCCGGTGATTTCTATCTCGATGTTCCCTGCACCTGCAGATATTGAGTTCTGCAGTATATCGAGTATATGTAACGAGATGTCTTCCATGGGCTGAGAAGTTCTGCTGAAATATCAGATCCTGACACCCCTTCCACCCTCACCAAGGAAGGCAAGCCGGAGTTCATCAAAACCGGGCCCCTTCATGACAAACTCCGAACATATCCGCCCGATATCACTTACGTAGTGTGCATCCGATGATCTGATCCACGTGAATTTCCTGTATCCATCGAAGGCCCTGCAGGCCCTGTCCAGGGATGTCTGAAATGATATCTCAACCGCATCCAGCGGCAATGAATCCGGGATGAACCCAAGCTGAGTTATTATGCTGAACACCTCCCTGTCAATATGGCAGGCAATAGCAACGCCCCCCGTTTCATGAATGGAGCGAACTGTTTCTTCAACGCTCATATCCGTGGCACCCATCAGGTTCCTTTCATGAAAACGGAGGACCTCATCCCTTTCATTCACAACCACCTGCTCAAAATCGCCCATGCTCCTCACCTTCCATGGAAGCCCCCTGTTGACACTTTCCTGAAACTCTCTCAGCCTCTCATAATCCGGAAAGAGCCCTATGATATGCACCTCCTCGGAAGTGGTGACCTCCATCCCACCGATAACAGTGATGTCCCTTTCCCTTGAAGCGCTGATCGCGGCAGGCACGTTCTCTGAAGAGTTATGATCCGTAATGGCAATTATATCAATATTCTTCCTGCAGGATTCTTCAATTATCCGTCTCGGGGTCATCTCGATCCCGGCGCAGGGTGAGAGGCATGTATGGATATGGAGGTCAGTCCTGAAGGTTTTCAGCATCGAGCATCCGATAGAGTCTGCCGGCAGCCTCAAAGGCAGACAGGTCGGTTATCATCAAGGGAATGCGCTCGGTGTCGGCTTTATTTATTGTGTCTGTCCCAGGTCTCCTTCCATTGACGATCACGACACCTGATATCCCCTTCAGCGCCGCCACAGCCACTATATTCACATGTGTCTGGAGGGTAATCCAGATGTTCCCTTCTTCAGCATTTGCCATAACATCACTCAAAAGATCACCGACATATCCTCCCATAACTTCGACATCCTCATTCCTGAATTCAGTAATGAACCTGAACCCGCGTCTTTCGGCAATTGATCCAAGTTTCATACAGCCCTCCCGTGAACTACCCTGAGGCAGAGACCGCAGGGCGTCTGAAAATTGTATGTTTATTTTCAGTGTCATTCCCGCTTGTCGGGAATCCTTCGACTTGTTCGGGTTCACAAAAACGATTCCGGACAAGCCGGAATGACGGAAAACGGTCATTTGTCATTCCCGCAATCCCGAACGCATTCGGGACGGGAATCCTTCTCGAAGAACAATTCCCCGAACGCTTTCGGGGGATAACGGAAATATGCTACTGCGGCAGAGACCGCAGGGTGTTATATTTATAATAAAATTTACATCAACCCCGGTGACGCGGTGGTATCAGGAGCAATAGGACAGGGCCTTCTCATCGTCATACGCTTCTTTATCACCGGAGCCGGGTTTACGTCAGGCATTTCCATCCTCCTGCAGTTTAATAACCATACTCACCGTCGTTCCCTCTCCGACCACCGACTCTATGTTAAAGATATCGGAATTCTTCTTCATGTTAGGCAGGCCCATCCCGGCGCCCCAACCCATCTCACGGACCCAGTCCGGGGCAGTGGAGTAACCTTCTTCCATGGCAAGCTCAAGGTCTTCAATCCCGGGCCCCATATCCTCCGCCACAATACGTATCTCCTCAGGAGAAACGCTGTATCTCAGGATTCCGGCTGTGGCGTATATGATTATATTCATCTCGGCCTCAAAGGTTGCTATTGCCACCTTCCTTATAACGGAGTCGTCGATACCACCCACCTTGCTCAGAATGGCTTTAAGTTCCGTCGGGGCCTCGCCGGACCTGCTGAAGTCTCCCCCGACTATATGGAAACTTCCCTCTAAGGTACCGTTCTTCATTCCGGGCAACATCTCATCCCCAGGGAGTAGAGAACGCCACATGCCGTAAACATCGAATATTGGGTAATAAGAAGCGTGATTTTCTTATCATCCGCCAGCTTGAGTGTCTCGGTGTCCGGCTCCTTTCCCCTTGTGAATACAACAACCCCGATATCAGCAATATCGGCGGTCCTTATAGCCTGCCGTTTGGTAAGTCCCGTAATCAGAAGTGAGTTTTCACGTGAATAGTAGAGAACCTCGCTCATGAGATCCGTTGCACACGCCCAGTCCATCTCAAATTCACTACTATGATGGCTCGTCAGAACCAGTGTATTCAGAGCGCTAATAACCTCTCTTACTCTCATCCGGCTTTTGCAATCCTATGTTTCTTCATAAGGGCATGAAAGTTGGGCCTCTGCATCCCCACGGCCCTTGCAGCCCTGGTTACATTCCAGTCATTGTCCCTGAGCGCCTCGATTACGAAAACCCTCTCAACCTCCGCTACAGACCGTTCCCTTAAGCTCTTTTTCATTATCCTCAATTCATCGGCATCCCTGGGAACCCCTCCACCGTCCTTTTCAAAAAGAAGGCTCAGGTCTTCGGGGTTTATCCTCCTGCCGTTCGACATCAATATAGCCCGCTGAACCGTGCTCTCAAGTTCCCTTACATTACCGGGCCAGTCATACGTTGTCAGGACCCTCATTGCCTCTACGGAAATGTTCTCCACCGCCGTTTCCAACTCTTTATTATACTTTCCCAGAAAATGATAAACGAGAAGGGGGATATCCTCACGCCTCTCCCTGAGGGAAGGCAGGGGGATGGGAAAGATATTTAATCTGTAATACAGATCCTCCCTGAAACTTCCATCCCGGACCATACCCTGCAGGTCCCTGTTTGTGGCTGCAACAAAACGGACGTCAACACGCCTTGAGGCACTGTCACCCAGGGGACGGAACTCCTTTTCCTGAAGCAGCCTGAGGAGTTTGGCCTGAAGCTGAAGGGACATATTCCCCACCTCATCCAGAAAGAGGGTTCCCCCAGCCGCAGCCTCCAGCAAACCGGCCTTGTCGTTATAGGCGCCGGTAAAGGCACCCTTCCTGTAACCAAAGAGTTCGGACTCCAGCAAATCCCCGGGAATTGAACCGCAATCGACAATGACGAAAGGCATATCCTTTCTGGGACTGTTGTAATGTATACCCCTCGCTATCAACTCCTTTCCGGTGCCGCTTTCCCCGGTTATCAAAACGGTGCTGATTGTCGGGGCCACAGAGGCGATCATCCGGAAAACACGCTCCATAACCCCCGAGGTCCCTACGATGTTCTTGATATACCGGGTTGAGAGTGCGTCCTTAAGCCTCCGGTTCTCCTCCCTTAAGCTCTTCCTCTCGATGGCCCTCTCAACGATGGAGAGCAGTTCATCGGGTCTGAAGGGTTTTTCAACATAGTCATATGCCCCGAGTTTCATTGCCTCGACCGCAGTGGAAACAGTACCGTAACCGGTTATAAGGATCACCTCCGTATCCGGAGTTATCTCCTTTACCGTCTTGAGGAGATCTATCCCGCTGAGGTCCGGAAGTTTCAGATCTGAAAGAACGACATCAAAGTTATGTTCATCAATCACCTTCAGGGCATCACTGCCTTTATCAGCCTCAAAAATGCCCTTGCCGGCAGAGCCGAGGATCTTCCTGCAACTGGATCTGACTATCTCCTCATCGTCCACTATCAGTATCTTCTGTTCCACTTCGGTGCTGAAACACTCTTTCTCCCGGTCCCTTTTAAAAAGGTCCGGGACGGTTGTCTGTTTTCGTTCAAACAGGGCTGTGTTACAGCCCCGGGTTATCCATTACAGTCTTTATCATGGTACGGTTGATGGCGTCGTAAAAAAGTTGAAAACACTTGATCAGTCTGTCATTCCGGCTTGTCCTGTCATTCCGGCTTGTCCGGAATCGTTTCTACAATATCCTCGTATAAATCACTAAATGTCGGTTTGCTTTGACTAATAAGTTCTATCTTCCCCTGTCTACTCATATTTTTTATCTGCTTTTCCCTGATTATAGCGCTGAAGCTATTCTCACACAACTCGTAATATACGAGCCTGTGAAGATAATATTTTGCTGTAAAGCTGCGTGGGTTAAGATTGTTTTTATGTTCATAGACTCTTCTTATGAGGTTGTTTGTTATTCCTACACAAAGAGTTGGCCTGGCATTAGCCATAATATACACTGCAAAGCGTTTATCCCACATGGAACCACCTTGTTAAGAACGATTCCGGACAAGCCGGAATGACGGAATAACGACAACTGTTCGACTTTACACACAGACTCTATTTAGGTCTGCATCCCAATTATCCGGCTTTCATCCTCCATGGTCCATGGTCGGTCAGTAACCCGCATGGGTTTTATCCGGAACTGTTTTCACCTGACCCGTCTGCCGGCGGAAGCATTATATAAAAGCTGGTACCCTTTCCCGGCGTGCTCTTTACCCTGATATGGCCGCCGTGCTTTCTGATGATACCGTGACTTACTGCAAGCCCGAGCCCGGTACCCTTGCCTACCGGCTTTGTGGTAAAGAAAGGCTCAAAGATCTTAACGATGTGCTCCTCCGGTATACCCGGTCCCGTATCCGTGAACTCAATCTCAAGGTACTCCTTATCACCTTCCCTGACGGTTCTTGTTGCAATCAAGACCTCACCCCGGTCATTCATTGCATCTGCGGCATTGATGAGTAGGTTCATGTAAACCTGCTCTATCTGGGATATATCTCCCCTCACCCGGGGCAGGTCCGGGGAGAGGTCAAGCCTGATCTTGACATTATGGAATTTGGCCTGGTTGCGTATGATATCCACCGTATGCCGGATGGTATCATTGATGTCAAACTCCGTTTTTTCAGAAGGTATGGCCCTTGAAAAACCTAAAAGCCCCTTGATTATCTTGGAACAGCGTTCAGCCTGTTCGATGATAACCTCAAGGTCTTCACGGTCCAGCTTGTCCTCGGGTGGAACCCTGCTCAGCATCAGGTGGGCAAAAGTTACTATACCTGTAAGGGGGCTGTTTATCTCGTGTGCCACACCTGCAGCCATGCGGCCCAGAGATGCCAGCTTTTCAGCATGGAAGAGCTGTTCCTGACCCTGCCTGATCTCCTCGGTCTTCCTGTTTACCTCTTCCTCAAGTTCCATAGCCCAGTTTTCGAGCTTCTGTCTGTCCATTTTCAGCTCATGGGTCATAAAATTAAAGGTCTTTGCGATCATGCCCATCTCATCCTTCGTATTTATCTCGATCTTGGAATCGAGGTCCCCCTCGGACACCCTCTTCATGCCGTCGGAGAGCAACATTATGGGCTTTATGATTATTTTCCAGAGTATTACGCAGAGAACAACCGAACAGAATATGGTAAATACTATTCCCAGGACCACGGTCACCACCTTCTGTCTCAGTATGGTTTTATCAATGCCCTTCAGTGAGTAGTCCGTCTCAAGTATCCCGAGGATCTTTTTATCAGGTAACCCCTGATGGCAGGAGCCGGCAGAACAACTCTTTCTGTTTAATATCGGCCTGGCAAACTTTAAAAGCCTTCCCCCCTTGCTGTTTTTTATTATCATCCACGCCCCCTTCGATTGCATGGATGTAGGGGGGTTGAAGCCGACACCGCCGGAACCCTGGTGACAGAGCCTGCATGAAGGGGAATCGGGTCCGAGTTTCTTCCCTATCATCTTCCTCTCGCTTGAAAAGATGATATCCCCTCCGGGTGTGTAAATCTTTATATCCCTGATATTTTCAGAAGTGCCTAAAGCCTCTATGGTCTTCTGTATGTTTCCAAGCTTCAGAGCATGCATATTGGCGAAGAGGCTCTTCTCTATCATCTCGGTATACGTTGCGGCGTGCTCGGCGGTATTAACAAGCAAGGTGGTCTCACCGCGGATAATAATCATATACCAGAAGACGGAACTACCGATCAGGATTAGCGTGCCTATTGCAACGAGGAGTTTTACACTCAGGGAGTTGTGGGATTTCCTGGAGATAAGGTCTTTTAATAACTCAATGTTTTTTTCGATACTCACCATATTAAAGCACCTGATCCGGACTGTCAGCCTCTCCGGGCATTGTCACACTGAACTTTTCAACCCCCTTAGAGTCTGTGTATAAACTACGGTCATTTGTCATTCCCGCAATCCCAAACGCAGTCGGGAGTAGGGAATCCTTCTTATAGAACGATTCCGGACAAGCCGGAATGACAAAAAAACGACAACTGTTCGACATACACAGACTCTAATTAGTGTCTGTGTATAAACTCAACAATAGAGCCGTCATTCCCGCGGTCTGTTGGGCGGGAATCCAGTCTTTTCAGTAACTTCTGGATACCCGACTACAGACTTCGGGTATGACAATAATGATACACTCGTAAAAAGTCCTGATTGTCACCCTGAACTTGTTTCAGGGTCTCATAACTTCTTGATTTATATAGATTTCCCGAACTTAATTCGGGATTCAGAATGACAGAATAGGGTATTTCTGCTTTTTTACGAGACTGTCAATAATATAAAACAGCAGTTTATACACAGACTCTAATTAAACTCTACTATAAAATTAAAGCTAAAATCCAGTATAAAAACCCTGCACCACAAATTATATCTTTAGGTCTCTATAAAACTGTACATAAAAAAATATCTATAAATAAGTTTTTTTTTATTGACAAATAACCCTCATTTGGTGTATAAAAATATCCATGCCTGGACAGTATTTACCAACTGATTATCTACCTGTCGCAATTTTTGTTTTAATATCAATAGCTTTTGGTCTCGGAGCCCTCATGATGGGGGCAATCTTCAGACTCAGGAGACCATATCCCGAAAAGCTTATGCCCTATGAATCGGGGATAACCCCGGTTGGAGAACCAAGATTCAGGTTCTCCATACAATACTACGTCATCGCAATGCTCTTTGTGGTCTTTGATGTGGAAGCAATATTTCTCTACCCCTGGGCTATAGTTTTCAAAAAGATAGGTCTCTTTGCCTTTGCAGAAATGATGATTTTTATCTCTATTCTCCTTGTAGGTTACATTTACGCCTGGAAGAAAGAGGCATTTACGTGGGAAGTCAAATCTAAAACCCCTGGTTGAAGATTTATTGATGAAAATTCTAAAATGTCAAAACCGGTAAGTCTTAATTTTAAATCTTTAGTGAACTACCCTGCGGCAGAGATCGCAGGGCGTCTGAAAATTGCATGTCTATTTTAGGTGTCATTCCGGCTTGTCCGGAATCTTTCTTGTTCTTGTGATACCGAACAAGTCGAAGGATTCCCGACAAGCGGGAATGACGGAAATATGGAACTGCGGCAGTGACCGCAGGGTGTTATATTTATATACACTCACTACAGATAGACAGATAGAAGGAAGAATCGATGATTATAGATACCACCACCGCGGTCGTTGAGGTTGAAGAAGGAATAAAGATAATCCCCGGTGCCAACACCATAATAACCACCCTTGACAGGGTAGTAAACTGGGGGAGGGCTTCTTCACTCTGGCCGGTCACATTCGGTCTCGCCTGCTGCGCAATTGAGATGATGGCAACCGGTGCAAGTCACTACGACATTGACCGGCTTGGCATAATCTTCAGAGGGTCGCCAAGGCAGGCCGACTTCATGATAGTTGCCGGAACCGTTACCAAAAAAATGGCCCCCGTTGTCAGGCGGGTTTATGACCAGATGCCCGAACCGAGATATGTTGTATCCATGGGCAGTTGCGCCTGTTCGGGCGGCATCTTCCGTTCATACAGCACCGTTCAGGGTTGTGACAGCTTCCTGCCGGTCGATGTCTATGTCCCCGGATGCCCGCCCAGGCCGGAGGCCCTTCTGCAAGGTATCGTCAAGTTACAGGAAAAGATCAAAAAGGAGCACCTGAGATGGAGCCGCTGGAGATAGCCGATAAGATCAGGGAGAAGTTTCCTCAGGAGGTGAGGGATGTTGCCGAGTTCAGGGGACAGGCCTCTGTAATCCTCAGGAAAGAACGCCTCTCCGAGATATGCAGATGGCTTTACGATGATCCGGAGCTGAGGTTTGATTATCTGAAAGACCTCTGCGGGGTTGATTATCTCGGGAAAAAAGACCTTCGTTTCGAGGTCGTTTATACCCTCTACTCCATGAAGCATACGCATATGATCAGGCTCAGGGCCGGGGTAGGTGAAGACGATCCCTCGATTGACAGCGTCGTCCCCATATGGAGGGGTGCGGACTGGCATGAACGGGAATGCTTTGATATGTACGGCATAAGGTTCAATGGCCATCCTGATCATAGGAGGATCCTCCTCCCTGAAGACTGGGAAGGCCATCCCCTGAGAAAAGACTATCCTGAAAAGGGACCTGAAAGTGAGTGGAAGGGATTCCAGGAAGTCCTTGACAGGGCCAAAGAATTAGAGGAGTTCACATGGAAGGGATAGAAAAGTCCATCGAGACTCGTGAACTGATCCTCAACATGGGTCCCCAGCATCCATCTACTCACGGTGTGCTGAGGCTCGTCCTCCAGATAGATGGTGAAACCGTCATAAAATGCACTCCCTATGTCGGTTATCTTCACAGGGGGATAGAGAAACTCGCGGAGGGCATGACTTACCTCCAGGCACTCCCGCTTACCGACAGGATGGACTATATCGCCTCCATGTCCAATAATGTGGGCTACTGCCTCGCTGCAGAGAGGCTTTTCGGTATCGAGGCCCCTGAAAGGGCTAAATTCATAAGGACTATCGTTTCCGAAATGACGCGTATCAGCAGCCACATAATCTGGGTCGCCACCCATGCCCTTGACCTCGGTGCAATGACGGTCTTTCTCTACTCCTTCAGAGAGAGGGAATGGCTCCTGGACCTCTTTGAACTGCTCTGCGGGGCACGCCTGACCGTAAGTTACCCCAGGATAGGGGGGGTCAGGAACGACGTCTCACAGGAGTTCCTCGACAGTCTCTACAGGTTTACCGAGGAATTCCCCGGGAGGGTGGATGAGTATGAAACCCTTATCGACAAAAACAGGATTTGGCTGAAGAGGACAAAGGGGATCGGCGTACTCTCCGCCGAAGAGGCAATCAACTGGGGGTTAAGCGGGCCCACACTGCGTGGTTCAGGCGTCGACTACGACATAAGAAAGCGTTTCCCCTATGACGCATATGATAAAGTAGAATTCGACGTACCCATCGGCGACAACGGTGACGTTTACGACAGGTACCGTTGCAGGATGGAGGAACTCCGTCAGTCAAACAGGATAATAAAACAGTGCATTGAGAAGATTCCGCAAGGCCCCATACTGGACCCTGATGCAGCAAAATTCATCCTCCCGCCGAAGGACAGGGTCCTTGCCGATATGGAATCGTTGATACATCAGTTTGTCCTTATAACAAAGGGGCCCCTTGCTGCCCCCGAGGGTGAGATTTATGTTGCAACGGAAGTACCCAAGGGCGAACTCGGCTTCTATATAGTGAGTGACGGGACGGGCAAACCATACAGGATGAGGGTCAGGGCGCCGTCGTTCGTACATGCCTCGGTCCTGCCCAGACTCTGTGAGGGCGGACTGATTTCAGACGTTGTCGCAAATATAGGAACAATAGATATCGTACTTGGAGAATGTGACCGGTAGGGATATCCCGGAGGCGGGCCGGATGCCCGCCGGGAAGACCTTTTGATAGAAAATGGGCATTGAAGAAGATATAAAGACAATAGCAACAAAGTACCCTGACAGACGGGGAGCGCTCCTTCCCGCCCTTTATGTTGCACAGCGTGAGAAGGGCTGGCTGAGTCAGGACGCACTCAGGGAGGTCTCTGCCGTGTTGAATCTCCCCGAGGCAACGGTCAAGGGGGTAGCCACCTTCTATTCAATGTATAAAAAACACCCCGCAGGCAAATATCTTGTTCAACTCTGCACGAACGTCGCATGTATGATTTTCGGCGCTGAAACCCTCATGGACCTCTTAGGGGAAAAATATGGACTCGAGCCCGGCGGGACGACGGAAGACGGACGGTTTTCTCTGGTCATTATGGAATGCATCGGGGCCTGCGACAGGGCTCCGGCAATGCTCGTAAACGAAGACTTCCATGCAAACCTGACGGAACAACGGATCACGGAGATCCTTGAAAGCTACAAATAATCCTTTTATCCTAACAAATTATGAATTATGAATAAGGTTTTACTCAAAAATATCGACGATCCCGATTCGCTGAGCCTGGACTTTTACAGGCGGCACGGCGGCTACGTCTCCCTTGACAAGGCCCTTAAGATGGAGCCGTCGGAGATAATCGGGGAGGTCAAGGCCTCGGGCCTCAGGGGACGCGGCGGTGCCGGGTTCCCAACGGGTATGAAGTGGGACTTTGCATCGAAAGACCGGACGTTTCCCAAATACCTGATCTGTAATGCCGACGAAGGCGAACCCGGGACCTTCAAAGACCGCCCGATACTCGAACGGAATCCCCACCTGCTCATAGAGGGAATGATCATCTCCGCCCATGCCCTCAGGTCTGAATTCGGATATATATATCTCCGGGGTGAATATCCCCATGCCGGGGTGGTATTGGAAAAGGCGATCGACGAGGCATACAGCGCCGGTCTCCTTGGGAACAATATCCTTGGCAGGGGCTTGAGGTTTGAGCTGTCGGTGCATCAGGGGGCTGGCGCATATATTTGCGGGGAGGAGACTGCACTCATAGATTCAATTGAGGGAAGGCGTGGACAGCCGAGGATAAAACCGCCATTCCCCGTTAACGTCGGTGCCTGGGGCAAGCCCACCGTGGTTAACAATGTGGAGACACTTTCGAATATTCCATATATTATCGAAGCGGGCGGGGAGATATATTCACAGATCGGCAATCCTGAATGTCCCGGCCCCAAGCTCTTCTCCGTCAGCTGCTGCGTTAACAGGCCCGGGGTTTACGAACTTCCCATGGGGATAACCCTGCGGGAGATCATCTACGAACATGCCGGTGGCATAAGGAACGGCAACGAGCTGAAGGCCGTTATCCCCGGGGGCATCTCAACACCGGTACTTAAGCCTGACAGCATTGACTGCCGTATGGATTTTGTGAACCTTCCCAAATCCGGCAGTATGCTCGGCTCCGGCGCCGTCATGGTCTTTGACAACACCGTATGTATGGTAAAGGTTTGCTGGCGTGCCATGAAGTTTTTTGAACATGAATCCTGCGGTAAATGCACCCCCTGCAGGGAGGGCACGGGCTGGATGAGAAATATCCTTGAGCGTATTGAAGGCGGGTTTGGAAGAAAGGGAGATATCGAACTCCTGCAGGATGTTGCCGCGAGTGTGTCGGGCAAGACATTCTGTCCCCTCGGTGACGGGGCTGCAGGTGTGGTTCTCGGTTTTATCAGAAAATTCCCCGAGGAGTTTGAATACCATATTGAAACCAAGAAGTGTATGTCGTGAAGGACATTATACGGCGCGATGGATTTTTACGAACCAATTGTGAACTACCCTGCGGCAGAGACCGCAGGCAGTCTGGAAATTATATGTTTATTTTCGGTGTCATTCCCGCTTGTCGGGAATCTTTCTACTTGTTCGGGACCACAAGAACGATTCCGGACAAGCCGGAATGACGGAAATAATGACGGAAATAATGACGGAAATAATGACGGAATGACGGAGAAACGGAAACTGTTCGAGTTTATACAATCATTTGTCATTCCCGCAAGTGAAACGCGTCGGGAATCCTTCTTAAAGAACGGGTCCGGACAAGCCGGAATGACAGGAATTTGGAACCCATGATCAAACTGACGATAGACGGAAAAGAGATCGAACTCGATAAACCGGTAACGATCCTTGAGGCAGCCGGTAAGGCCGGCATAAGGATCCCCACCCTCTGCTACTTCGAGGGGCTCAGCCCCTTTGGGGGATGCAGGCTCTGCCTTGTGAAGGTTGAGAAGCTGCCCAGGCTCCAGACCGCCTGTACCCTTATGGCTGCAGACGGAATGGTTGTAAATACCGGGAACGAGCAGATAAAGGCGGCAAGACGCGCCATGCTCGAGTTCCTCCTCATCAACCACCCCCTTGACTGTCCGGTCTGTGACAAGGCAGGCGAGTGTCAACTTCAGGACCTCGTCGCTGAATACGGCCCCGATGCAGGCAGGTTTGCAGAGGGCAAGAGGACACATCCCGAGAGCTTTGACGACCCCATCATCGTGAGAAACATGGAACGCTGCTTAACCTGCACAAGGTGTATCAGGATGTGTAACGACCTCCAGGGCGCCTATGCAATAAGCGTAACCGGCAGGGGCTCCAGATCCTTTGTTGAGCCCTTCTCAGGCGGCAGATACAACTGTGAATACTGCGGTAACTGTCTGACCGTCTGCCCCGTAGGTGCAATCATGTCGAGGTTGCACAGGCACAGCTACAGACCGTGGTTTGTGGAGAGAGAGGTCGAGACCGTCTGCGGATTCTGCGGCGTCGGCTGCACCATGGTCCTGCAGATGAGAGAGAACTCAATTATCAGGACCATACCCCGAACGGGTCTCGGTCTGAACAACGGGCTTTTATGTGTACGCGGTAGATTCGGTTATGACTTTGTGGAGTCAAAGGAGAGGATAACGGTACCCATGATAAGAAAGGACGGCGGCCTGAGACCGGCCTCATGGGATGAAGCGCTCGACTTTGTTGCCGGCAGACTCAGGGAAATCAGGGATAAACACGGGGCGGGCTCCATAGGGGCAATCGCATCGGGAAGATGCTCAAATGAAGACAACTACATGTTACAGAAACTCATCCGTTTTGTAATAGGATCCAACAATATCGACTCAACGGCAAGGAACTTCTATGCCCCGGCGGTTTCATACCTTGAGGCACTGTTCGGGCAGGGAATCACCGCAAACCTCATACCCGGCATAGCCAACTCGGACGGCATCTTTGTTTTGGGCGGCGACCCGACCAAAATCAATCCCATACTGGGATTACAGATCCGTGCCGCCCGGCGCAACGGCGGCAAGGTTATAACGGCCGGTCCCTCGGGTGGGCTGAAGAGATCCACCGATTACGAACTCTCAACGGTGTCTTTCGGTGAAGAAGCGGTGCTTTCCGGTATCGTAGGGGGGCTGCTCGATGCAAAGGAACCCCCGGGGGATAACAAAAAGGTCGAGGAGCAGCTGAAATCATTAGCAGTTCCCGGTGATGAAGCCCTCAGGGAAGCCGGTATATCGCCCGAGTCAATAAGGGCGGCCGTCGGGGACCTTAAGGAGATGACGACCCCTGTAGTGATAATCGGTCCCGAGATCACCGCCCAGCACAGACCGTCCAAACTGCTCTTTCTTGCCGGGGCCATTGCCTATTTAACAAATGCACGGATATTCGTCCTCTCGGAAAGGCCCAACTATCAAGGGCTGATGGATATGGGATGTCTTCCCGATACCCTTCCCGGTGGTCGTCCCATCAAGTTTGAGATGTTCAGGCACAAGATAGAAGAACGTGTTGGAACGGCCGTCCCCGTCGAGGAAGGATTAAACATCTATGAGATGGTGGATGCCTCAATGGAAGGAAGGATCAGGGCACTCTACGTAATGGGTGAAAATCCTGTTTTCAATCTTCCCGACAGGAAAAAAGTGACGAAGTCCCTTGAATCCCTGAATCTCCTCGTGGTCCAGGACATCTTCATGACGGAGACGGCAGTGATGGCTGATGTGGTCTTCCCGGCCTCCTCATGGTCTGAAAAGATGGGCACCTTTACAAACCTCGAGAGACGCATACAGGGAATCGGAAAGGGCAGAGACCTCAAAGGAACCCGCGAGGACTGGCGTATACTTGCAGCGGTCGCCAATCGTATGGGCATGAAGGAAACCTACAATGTCCCCGAAGATGTATGGAATGAAGTATCACACGTCTCGCCCCTGCATTCAGGGTTGAATTATGAAGACGTAGGGAGCAGTGATTCAATCTTTCCATATCACGGTGAACCATTGAGGGGAATCGAGGGCGACTTTTCCGTTGATTCGATAGGGCGTCCGCCGGAAATAAAGGCAGGCGAGGGCTACCGTATAATCACCGAAAGACCGCTTTTTCACTCAGGAACCTTAAGCAGGAGATCAAAGGCCCTGTTAAGTATCTCCTCTGAACCCTCTCTACTGATCAACCCCTCGGACGCTGAAGAACTTCATGTGTCCGACGGGAGCACACTGACTGTAAGAACGGAAATGGGGCTTGTCAGCATAAAGGCCAGAATCAGTGACGAGGTTCCTGAAAAAACGGTATCCCTCTCCAACGTCTTCGAACAAGGGCACATAACAGAACTTACAGGGTATTTACAGGACCCCTTATCCGGGACTGTAAGCCTCAAATACAGCGTTTTAACCATCGAGAAATCAGGAGATGAGTGATGTTTGAGTTCTTGTTTCAGCCGGGAATATTTGATTTATTCCTGAATATAGCGGTGATAGTTCTGAAGATAGCCGTAGTAGTCGGCGTCGTCATGTTCCATGTTGCCTATGCAACCTATTTCGAACGCAAGGTGATCGGACATATGCAGGTAAGGATGGGGCCCAGGGAGGTCGGCCCCCACGGCTTATTGCAGCCCGTGGCAGACATGCTCAAACTCTTCTTCAAGGAGGATATAATCCCTGCAAATGCCGATAAGCCGGTTTTCTATGTAGCCCCGGTTATCTCGCTTATGGCGGCACTCTCATCACTGGCGGTAATCCCCTTCTTTGAGGGATTTGCAATCTCCAATATTAATATAGGGCTTCTCTTCATACTTGCGATGTCTTCCCTGGGATCTTACGGCATAATACTCGCCGGGTGGTCTTCCGATTCAAAATATGCATTCCTTGGAGGACTCAGATCTTCAGCCCAGGTAATAAGCTATGAGGTTGCCCTTGGTTTGAGCCTCGTAGGTGTTATGATACTATCGGGCTCACTGAACATGACGGACATAGTTCATGCCCAGGCCGCTTATCCGGCGGGCATGTTTGTAATACCACAGATCCTCGGGTTCTTTGTCTTTGTTGTAGCGGCCTTTGCTGAAACCAACAGGACACCGTTTGACCTGCCCGAGTGTGAAACCGAACTCGTTGCAGGTTATTTTGTCGAGTACAGCGGCATGAGGTTCGCCCTCTTTTACGCCGCTGAATACATAGGCATGATAATCATGGGCTCCATCGCCGTGGTCTGTTTCATGGGGGGCTGGACCATCCCCTCTTTTGCGACTGCAGCCCTCCCCTTTCTCAAGCACGTACCCGGTGTGGTATGGTTTGCACTTAAGCTTTACCTGACCATATTCTTCTACTACTGGGTCAGGGCCACTGTTCCGAGATACAGGTACGACCAGTTGATGGCCATCGGATGGAAGGTACTGATACCCCTTGCACTGCTGAATATTGTGATAACAGGGATTATCAAGATGTTTGTATAATTATGTCATTCCCGCAATCCCGAACGCATTCGGGAGTCGGGAATCCTTCTTAAAGAACGATTCCGGACATGCCGGAATGACAGGACATGCCGGAATGACAGGACATGCCGGAATGACGCAATAACGACAATTACGGTTATTTGTCATTCCCGCAAGTGAAACGCGTCGGGAATCCTTCTTAAAGAACGATTCCGGACATGCCGGAATGACGCAATAACGACAATTACGGTTATTTGTCATTCCCGCAAGTGAAACGCGTCGGGAATCCTTCTTAAAGAACGATTCCGGACAAGCCGGAATGACAGGACATGCCGGAATGACAGGACATGCCGGAATGACGGAAAAGCGATAACTGTTGAGTTTATACACGGACTCTAATTAGTGTCTGTGTATAAAGTGTGTTGTTGTCATTCCCGTGAAAACGGGAATCCAGTAAAATCAAGCGGTTCTGGATTCCGCATCAAGTGCGGAATGACGGAATAGATGAGTTTATGGACAGACTCTAATTAGTGTCTGTGTATAAACCGCCGTTTTTTGTTTTTGTCATACCCGAAGTCTGTAGTCGGGTATCCAGAAGTTACTGAAAAGACTGGATTCCCGCCCAACAGACCGCGGGAATGACGGCTCTATTGTTGAGTTTATACACAGACTCTAATTAAACCAAGGAGATACGAAGAAGTGGTTGAAACCGGTAAGGAATGTTTATGACAGTGAATGAACTTGTAAATAAGATTTTTTTTGTAGATATAATCAAGGGACTTGCCCTTACAC
>BDTA01000061.1 GCA_002897935.1 bacterium BMS3Abin08 | reverse complement strand
GCATGTAACGGTGGCGTTAGGGGGAGACGGTGGTGATGAACTATTTGCCGGCTATGAGACATACAGCGCATATGTTTACGCAAACCTCTACAAGCGGCTGCCCGGTGTTCTGTCCCGGGGTATTATCCCCCGGGTTGTCTCCCGGCTCCCCGTTTCCCTTGATAGAGTCAGTTTTGATTATAAGGCCAAGCGGTTTGTTAAAGGAGCCCTGTTATCGCCTCTTGAAGGTCACTACAGATGGAAGGTTATATTTGATGAAGATGCCAAGAGGGACCTGTGTTGTCAAGGTTCGGGAAGAGACTCCGGGATAGATGATTCATTCGAGGTAATGAGGGGTTATTACGAGGAAACCGAAGGTATGGATACCTTGAGCAGACTCCAGTATGTCGATTTTAAAGCCTATCTGCCCGATGATATACTTACAAAGGTTGACCGCATGAGTATGGCAAATTCCCTGGAGGTGAGGCCGCCCTTCCTGGACCATAACGTTGCAGAGTATTCTTTCCGGATCCCCGCTAATCTAAGGCTTCACGGATTCAAGAAAAAGCATATACTTAAAAGGATTATGCAAGACAGGCTGCCGCAAAAGGTCCTGCACGGCAAGAAGAGGGGGTTTAATGTTCCCGTGCCGAAATGGCTGTTGAACGAACTCCACGACGCCGTTCATGATCTCCTCTCAGTTGAAAAGATCAGGAAACAGGGGTTCTTTAATGCAGACTATGTGAAGAGGATGGTAGAGGATCATGAAAAGCTGAGGGCGGATTTCAGCCGTAATATATGGGGATTGTTAATCTTTACGCTCTGGCATGACCGGTGGATGAATTGAGGGGTTTTGTATAATCGTTATAATATGCACTATGGAGAATTTGATGAAGACAGCGGTAGTCATTCCGGTAAAAAATGAAATAGCCGGGTTGGAAGAACTCGTTGAATCACTATTGAAGCAGGTATCGTGGGGTGATGAAATTATCTTTGTTGATGCCGGATCTACTGACGGTACCCTCGAGATCCTGAAAGAGTATTCTGAAGAGCATGGAAGTCTCAGATTGATTGAATCGCCGGGCGCCTTCCCTGGTAAGGCACGAAATACAGCTATTCAGAATACCGACGCAGAGATCATTGTTCAGATCGACGGCGGCAGCTTGCCTGACAGGATGTGGCTGGAAAGGATACGTGAGCCCCTGTTGAAGGGAGATGCTGATTACGTCGTAGGTAATGTCAGGATTATGCCCATTGTAAAGAATATCATGGGGATTTCCATTAATGTCGGAGATATTTACGGCTCTTCATTATCCAGAGAGGGGCGGGATGAAAGTTGTATCTGTGGTGGTGCGTCGGTAGCATACAGACGGTGGGTTTGGGAGAAAGTCGGAGGCTTCCCCCAATGGGCTCCTACCGGTGAGGATGTTCTGTTTTCAAAAAAGGTAATGAATATCAATGTTAAACATATCTTTGTCAGGGATGCATATATCTACTGGCAGATTGGTCCGGGGTTGGCAGATATCATCAAAAGGCAAATTTATTATCAAGCGGTAGACCTCATAATTCCAAAGAATATTCATGAAAATAAGGGAACAATGTTCATGCCGTTTTTAATCCTGACAGCAATAATTCTATCCTTTTTTGTGCCGTACTTCTGGTTATTTTCGATGACAATAATATTGATGCAGTGGATGCGCCAGAATCTTATGACGCTGAAGGTCTACAGACAACGGACCGAAGAAGAACTCTCAGGACAAGGTCGATTACTGGCCCTTGGAATTATTGCAGTAATTGAGTTCATAAATATATTCAGCAGAATTGCCGGGGTGGTTTCAGGAACCATGAACTTGAAAAAGAGAAAACAGTTAATAAATAAAATAAACAGCTACCTGTATGATGGATAAAGACAGAGGATCCGGCGCTGAAGGGGCGCTGAAGAATCTCAGCAGATTTTCAGCAGTAACCTTTGCCACAACCGTTTTGCGGCTTGGGATCAGGGTATTAAGCAATGTTGTTTTTACCCGGCTCCTTGGACCATCCGGTCGGGGGGCTTACGGCCTGCTTACAACAATACCGGGGCTGGTGGTGAGTTTAGGGAACATGGGGTTCGGCTTGGGAAATGTATTTTTGATTGCCAAACGTAAGTGTGACCTCCGGGCCGTAACAGGTAACACACTTGTTGTTACTTCAATACTTGGCACGGTCCTGACCCTTGCCGGATACCTGTTGTTATCCTATGGGGACATTTTAAAGGGTGATACTGAAATAATTCATCAATTTACTTTCCTGGTCCTCTGTGCAATTCCATTTGTTCTCTTATATGAATTCGGCAGTGATTTGCTGATAGCAACTAAACAGATAAACTATGTCAACTTCTTAGGGCTGATCTTTTCGGGCCTGCCCGTTATCCTGATAATCATATTCTGGTTTTATACCGGCGAGGCATTAAATTCCGCCATGTATGCCTGGGCACTTACTGTTTTAGTTGTGAGTGTATGGTCTATTTTGAAGGTAATGAAACGTGATGTCTTGCCGTTGAAGGTTTCGCTGAAGCACCTCAAAGAGGGACTGTCGTTTGGCAGCAGAGGTTATATCAGCATATTTGCCAATGCCATGGTGCGGAGAATAGATTTTATTTTCATTTCTTCAATGCTTGGTGCTAAAGACCTGGGTTATTATGCAATCAGTGTATCAATTGCGGAGATACTTCTTTCGGTTCCGGATGCGGTCAACCTCCCGTTCCTCCCTTTACACCTGGGGTTAAACAGGAAAGATGCGGAAGACACAGCCCCGGTAGTTATCAGACATGTCCTGTTTATAATGATATTGATCTGTTTGTTTACCGCAATTATCGGCAGATATGCCATATGGATATTGTTTGGTAAAGACTTCCTGGCAGCATATGTGCCCCTGTTATGGTTGCTCCCCGGAATTTTTTCCTTGAGTATCTTTGACTTGCTGAAGATCGATATGTACAGAAACAATCTTCCGGGATTTGTTTCCATGGTATCGCTGCTGACATTGATCTGTAATCTCATCTTAAACTATATCCTGATACCTATATACGGTATAAGCGGTGCAGCCATAAGCTCCACCGTTTCTTACAGCCTTTCAACCTGTATTCTCTTGTGCAACTTTACCCGTATAGCGAAGGTCCCTTATCGGGATGTCCTGGTTATCAAGATATCTGATTTGATGTTACTGTGGAGCCAATTCAGGTATGGCATCAAGAAGGATAAATGAAGAGATTTATTAAGGGCTTCATAAAGGATTTGCTTGGATGGTTTCTTTACGCTTCCAGGGCCCTGGACGTTTTTTTGTTGATCCGGCATAGATTGTATGGTTCCCAGGGGACGGTCATTTTACTTTACCACAGGGTCATCCCCCGGGACAGAAAAGATGGAGTTTGCTCGTTTCCCGGCATAGTAGTCAGCCGGGAGAGCTTTGAAAAGCAGATGCGGTTTCTGTCGGAACATTACAACGTAATATCTTTAGACGATTATCTTGAAGCCCGGGTGAAAAAGATCCCCCTGCCTTATAAAACTGCGGTTATTACCTTTGATGACGGGTGGAAAGACAATTTTTTGTGTGCACTCCCTCTCCTTAAGAGATACAAATTGCCTGCCACGATATTTCTTACTGCCGGCTTCATTGGGAAAGAAGAGGTTTTCTGGCCTGAGAAACTGGTTTTTCTGGTAAAGCAAATAGCTGCTTCAAGGTCAAAGACACGCAAGCCTGTAGAAGACGGATTTTTAGAGGAGCTAAGGCAGCTTCTCGACAGTGCTCCCAATAATCTGCGTGAAGAGAAATTCCGGCTTCTCTTCACTAGGGCAATGGAGAGGTTGTTATATCTGGATGAGTCAAGGCGCAATACACTTATCGCCCGGCTTGAATCCTGCCTGAACGATTTTGAGTATCCCTCAGAGGAAAATTCCTGTATGAACTGGGAACAGATAGAGGAAATGAAGCGGTCTAAAATCAGCTTTGGTTCTCATGGAGTCAGTCATAATATCCTGACCGTATTACAGGAGGAGAAAATAGCAGAGGAATTAGAGGGATCAAAGAGACTTATTGAAGATAGACTGGGCATAGAGGTTAAGAGCTTTGCATATCCCAACGGAGATTACAGTGAAGATATTGTCGGAAGAGTGCGGGGGGCAGGATACAAAGTAGCTCTCACGGTAGACCCGGGTATTAATACTTTAAAAACGGATATTTTTCGTTTAAAAAGAATTAATATTCATGAAGGGGTTAGTACCGGTTTCAGTGGAAATTTCTCAAAAGGATTGTTTTCACTATATCTGTCAGGTCTGTTGTAAATACCAGGGATTAGTGGTAAATATGAACAAATCCTGAATATGATATAATATCGTGAATCCAGTCAAGCTCTCCGACCAAAGGTCGAAGCTTGCCAATGGCATGCCTTACGGCATAGCAATGTAAGGTTGATATTTTATCTTTATATTTGCTCCAGCACTTTGGTGCTTTCGGCAAGGTGTATTGTAATGAGACTTGCTGGGGGGGCGGTATGATTGAGTCCTTGCTCCTTCCCGGCCTGCCTTATTGCAAATTCAGTCTCTATTATGCTGCTTCTTTCAGGCTATGTCAGCCTGTTACCGCTTGATTCTGGAAGTTGTCAAAATGGGGAGGATAGAGTGAGCATTCCTGAGTCTAAGTCAGTAGAGAAGACGTTGGAGAGACCGGATATCCATCGCCAATGGAAGAATTCGTATCGTACGGAAGAAAACGAAAAATTTTATGAGTATGCCTTTGACTATATTGTGAGTTGTTTATCCCCGCGAAAAGACTCGATATTTTTGGATGCCGGTTGTGGTACCTGCAATCATTCCATTCGTTTGGCAAGGCGTGGATTTTCTGTGATCGCAGCCGATTTCTCCGAGAGTGCTCTCAAAATGGCAGAGTTGAATCTGCAATCTTTTAACATGCAGGACAAAATTAAACTAAAACGTGAAAATCTGCTTTCTCTTTCTTTCGCTGACGAAACATTCGATTATGTTTTATGCTGGGGTGTGCTCATGCATATACCGGACATGGAAAAGGCAATATCAGAACTATCCCGTGTTTTAAAAAAAGGGGGTGTGCTTATAATCAGTGAAGGCAATATGTCTTCCCTTCAATCAATAGTCCTCAGGAATTTAAAGGCATTATTAGGGAAAGAAAAATCAGTTGTGCGGAGGACGGATGCCGGATTGGAGTATCGGGAGACAACTTCAGCCGGAGATTTGCTGACAAGGCAGACTAACATAGCATGGCTTAAGAGAAGATTTCAAAATACCGGGTTTGTTGTTAAGAAACATGTATCGGGTCAATTTACAGAGCTGTATACCAGGGTCTCTCCAAAACTGCTCATCGGTCTCATTCATGGGTTTAACAACCTTTGGTTTAAATATATAAAGATTCCCTTCTTCTCCTTTGGCAATATACTGATTCTTCAGAAAAAGGCGTGATTTTTATATTCTTTCCTTCAAGAACTAACGGGATCATACCCGGGGCAATCAGCTGTTACAGATATCATGCATAATGTTCTGATTTTGATTTATCACTGCATTGACAACGGGAACCGGTCATCAGAAGACTTTGCCGATCCATTCTATACAGTTAACGAGAAGGGTTTCAGAGAGCAGATGGAACTGATCAGCAAACTAAAACTCAGGGTTATTAAGTTAGATGATCTTATATGCTCAATCCTTGATAGAAAACCCCTGCAACAGGATTCCCTGGTTATCACCTTCGATGACGGTTACAAAAGTGATTTCGAGATTGCTGCTCCTGCACTTAAGGAATTTAATCTTCATGCAACATTTTTCATCACTACAAATAATGTTCAATCTGAAACAGTTTGGAACAAACTAACTGAAATGGTAAAAAACGGCTTCTCCCTTGGCTCCCATACGTTATCTCATCACTATTTGACAAAATTAAATCCTGTGGAACTGAGGGAGGAGTTGTGTGGTTCCAAAACAATTATTGAACAAAAAACCGGTCAAAGCGTTAACCACTTATCCCTGCCGGGGGGCAGATATAACAAAAAAGTAATCAAGGCTGCTGAGGAATGTGGATACACCTCTGTCTTAACTACAGATGTCGGACTGAATAATCATCTGTCGGATACAAGAAAATTAAAGAGATGGTCGGTAAAGAGAGATACAGCACTTCCGGAATTTAAGAGAATGGTCCAATTTGATTCATTCGAACTCTTCAAAAAGGTTTCAACGTCGGTAGCCCTGAGGAATATAAAAAACGTTATAGGCGATGAAACCTATACCAGACTCAAGAGCCGGATAGTCCGGAGCAAATAATGATGGATCTGAATCTTACAGTGAAATGGACAACAAGGTAAAGAGCAATATCGTTGGCTCCGAACCTCTTTTAGCGACTACCGCAGATTAAATGCGCGATCCCTGATGCCCCGTAAGATGTTCAAACCGTTCAGGATTGTTCCAGACAGTTTTTTTGTGGCATAAAACCCGGATACCAGTGTATGCCGGCCCGACCATAGATTTTCCATGAAGGACCCCTCTTCTGCCCCGCTGTCGATATACTCGAGATCGGGGAATAAATCAGGCACGTTCCTTATAAATTCAGCCACGTTCAGTATCCCTGGACTCATCCTGGCAAACCCGGCATCCCAGCCTATCTTGAAGGTAAAGCCGGCATTGCCGGATATAAGATGGCTGGTAGAGGCGATTACCTTATTACCAAGGATGAGTTCCGTGAAGAACGCCCTTTCATGCCGTGCAAAGCCATCTATCATTTCACGGAAGAACTGATCCTGCCGGCGCCGGAGAAGAGAAGTCTTCTCCTCAGCCTTCCATCCCATATCCTCCAGTCTTAAGAAGGTGTCGATACATGTTCGGTCAATTTTCCGGCCCTTGACAATATGCCATCTGACTTCCCCGGCCTCACTGAGAAGCCTGTAACGATGGCGGAGGACCCTTTTTTTCTTTGACGAGAAATACTTCTCCATATAGGAGGGTCCGCTGTCTTTGGGAATCAGCACGGCCCGCTTTTTCCTGCTGTATCCTATCCAGGGAACCTTGAATTGTGATGCGATCTCATCGGTCAGGGATGCCTGGACGGTATCAGCGTACCGGTTTATAAACTCTATCCCGTACCAGTGGTTACCGGGATCACAGAAGAAGGAGAAGAAAGAGGCCAGGACGGGTTTAATCCAATCCCGGTGGATAAGCAGCCCCGTAAGGTATGAGTGGGGGCATTGATAGGCCCTTAAGTGAGGCAATGGTAATCTTTTGGTGCCCCGGAAGCGTTCAAATATGCCAACCCCTAATAGATCGTTTTTGCGGTCATCTTCTACAAAGACAAACACAGGTTTACTCTCAGGTGTAATCCGTCTGAGCGCCGGGAGCACAAAATGCGGCGAGAGATAGGCGTTACTTTCAGATGCAAACTGTTCCAGTTTGGCCCATCTATGGATAAGGGCTTTGTCCAGATCAGGATAGCCAAGTACCCTGACTGAAAGGTGTTGCCGTGAACCGTGATTAAAGGGATCTTCTTTAATCGTATTCGTCCTTTCTTTTCAGTAATCCTTTTATCCTGGATTTTACAATCAGTTTCAGGTTTTCACCCAGATAGAGTGCCCTGTTTGACAGGGTTTTATTATATAGTTTCAGCTTCATGTTTTTTCTGACATGCCGGGTCCAGCTAAACTTGTACCGCTCTCTCCCCTGTAGGAGATCAAATTCTCTCATCCCCTCCAGGATTGCATGTTCAATACAGTAACTGAAGAGTAAAGTCCCCGGACTGATTCCTTCCCAGACAGGATCAAACCCGATCTGATAATAGTAATATTTCCCCTCATATTTGAAGACATAGAGGCAGGCGATAAGGTCATTG
>BDTA01000060.1 GCA_002897935.1 bacterium BMS3Abin08 | reverse complement strand
TATTTTGGCAAAAAGGTGTTCACTGCGCAGAAGAGATACCGTGAATTTGTAAATGTCTTTGTTGACAAGGACTACGGAAGTCCATTAGAAGATACGGTGGCTTCAACTATTCTTGGTGGTATTGATTTTGTTGATGAAATAAAGGATAGGTATCTCAACGGCAAAAAGGTTGACCGTAATCTGCCTGCATTAGCAGAGCTAAGCACCGGCCCGACGATTGAAGAAATATCCAATGGGGTAAAGGCGATATTGGAAGAAGACACGGCACTTTCCAGGAAAGCAAGTCTATATCTCTGCCACAGGTATAGCAGAAAGACACTAAAGGAAATCGGGAGTTATTTCGGCATTGGTGAGTCTGCTGTATCTCAGGCAAGCCACAGGTTTAAACTGACATTAGATAATGATAGAAAGCTCAGAAAAAAGATAATTTATATCAGCAAGAGATTGAATTTGTGTAATGTGTAGACCCCTCCCCTGTTTTCCTTATATTTGTCGTCGGTCAGGAAATATAATTATCGCTCAACAACACGTCATTCAGACCGATTGCGTGGGTCAAGTGTGCATAGAGTATAGCAACCACATGGCTCCAAGGGGAAAAACTGCGGGACTGTGCCTGATGCTTTCGCGCCAGCTTGGAACCCAAATGCGAAGGAATAACTTGGCAAATCTGTTTTAAACATGTATTATTACTACGTGTCGGTGTTGCGGTTTTTTTCATGGCTATCCTCTCTTGCTGGTTTGGTTAGCCATTTTAGACTGTAACCCGGCACTTTTTCAAGGTTTAAATTATCACTCCTATGGATGACTGTGAATATTATATGGTATAACACTGCCATGGCGAGACCGCTGAGAGTAGAATACGAAGAGGCGGTATATCATATCCTGTCGAGAAGGAATCAGGGCAAACAGATTTTTTCTGATGACGGTGATCGAGAGTATTTTGTAGAGATACTCCAGCGGGCAGGGCAGGTACAAATGCATAGAGATAGAGATTAATGAATATCTATCTGTCCTGTCGAGGTAAATATATCTGAATGCAATTAGGACGAGGTTAAAGAAATTGCCCGATTTTTCTAAGAAATTCTGCGAGTTTTATAATCTTTGTCTGTCCGTATTTCTTTAAATCAAGAAGATGCCTGTTCCCGGTGACAAGAAAATCTGCTTTTGAATGTTCTGTGCACTCAAGGATTCTGTTGTCAGGTTCATCATGCAATACCTTGATCCTGATGTTTGGTTTAACAACAGTTGAAACAGTGCCGATATGTTTGATTGCGGCTGTTATCCGTTCATCACTCCACAGGAACTTCTCTTTGAGCTTTCCGGCTGTTTCGGTGAGGATCGGTACCGAGGTATAGAGTTCTATCTTCTTTTCAACGGTCAGGAGATATGCCTCCTCTGCTTTGCCTCCGGGTGTAATGAATGCGGAAATGTAGATGTTTGTGTCGAATACGGCCCTGATCACTACCGGCCTTCGAAAATGATTTTTTCGATCTCTTTCTCTGTGATTTTCAGCTCCCTGGCTTTCCTTGCACCGTATCTCTGCAGAGAATAGAACTCTTCCTTGAGCCTTTCCTCCTTGTACAGTTCGAACATTTCCCGGAAGAGCTGGCTGATAGTTTCCCCCTGGGCCTTTGCTGTCTTTCTGTACTCCTGCGCAGTCTCCGGGGGCACGGATATGGTTATGGCCACTCTTTGCCTTTTTTCCATTACAACCTCCTATGGTATTACCATGTAATACCGTAACACGGATGATCATGCCGCGTCAATGCAGGTACAGAAGGGCAGGTCATAAGAAATGTGCCTCCTCTACCTGAAAACCAATCCGACCTTATCAAAATTAATACCTGTAGTAGTCAGTCTTGAACGGTCCTTCCTTGGAAATACCGAGATACTCAGACTGGGCATCGGTAAGCGTGGTCAGCTTTACACCCAAGTTCTTCAGGTGCAACTGTGCAAGCTTTTCATCCAGATGTTTGAGGAGCACATATACCTTGTTTTCATAATTATCGCTCAACAGACGCTGATGAAGAAACAGAAGATCTTTAACCCGGAATACCTGAATACAGAATAAAACACTATTGATATTGGCGAGAGGACCCCGGGCAACAACGTTGAGGCCATAATTGGACCTCGTGCGGGACAATACCGGGGCCTCTCACTGAACTCTGCAACCTGGATAAGGGATGATGGGTGATCCCCTCTTTAGTGGGATACATCGAATAAACGTAACGATAAGGTGCATGGTTCCATTACGGTGAGAGACTCGCCACAAAACTTAAAAAAAGTTTTTTGAAGACCGAGGAGGATAGCTGCGTTTGAATCTTTGCAAGGTTCTATAACTGCATGATTCTAAAAGATATTTCTTGAAATGTATTTTTTACTTGACAGGGGACTATAGGATGTCCCCAAAGTGCTTTGTAGAAAAAACTTTTGAAAAGAATAGCACTGTTTCACGTCAGACTCAATGCGATTGTTATACCTCTATTAGCTTTAAACTCAAAATGGTTATTGCAAAATCGATTCTTACTCTTATGAAATTGATACAATTCTATTCTAGAGGTGCTACTTTCTTTAATGGTTTTAATTCTTTAGCATCTTTCCACAATGATTTGAGTTCATCCTGATGTATGTATGCCCACTCAAGAACCAATCCAAGAGCTCTATGCGGTAACTTACCAGAGATTAGCGATAATGAATTAATATTAATCAAAGCTTCATATTTCTCATATTCGGCATGAAAATGTGGAGGATTGTGGTCATCAAAAAACATTTTTATAACGATGCCAAAAAATCTGCAAATTTCAGGCATAGGATGTCTCTTTTTTTATATTTGGGAATAATTCTTCAATGGATTTACCCGTTAACTTAATATAAATAGAGTCGGGACAAATATCAGTATTTTCATCCCACATTACTTCTCCATGTTCTCCTATTTTTATATTTTTAAATTTTTCATAATCATTCCAAATTGAAAATACTCCTTTTCCTGCAAGATGCGATAGATCAACCTCTCCCTCAACACCATCAGAATATTTTATCCAGATTTTATAATTAGATAATGCTTTAATTGCAATTGGTTTAAACATATTAATTACCTCCAAATACTATTATATCATCAAATGAATTGTTTTTGATAACGCAGAGCTGAGTGACGAGTACCATGACACACAGCAACAAGCCTAAAACTGATTAGCTTACCAAATAAAAATAAAAGCAAAAAAGGTTTCCGCTGGTACTCGTTCAATCTCCAGTGCCTTGTTAGGCATTCTCCCAATGTCTCCCAACAACAGCGCTTTTCTCAGCGATCCCCCCGATTCTTTCAGCAGCCTCCTTGCATTGTCATAATCCAGGCATTTCAGGTACATCAGCACCGCTGTTTTTGCACTGCCCCCTGAACTCTGCAATGTCTCATCTTGACTGGCAAGGCATTCTATAATCCTGCAATTTTATCAACCATGCTTTCTTGTCCGGCAATAGTTTTGCATAGTGTGCAGATGTCCCTCAAGTTCGTCTTCTTTATTGCATATTTCACAAATAAGCTCAGGGGGCGTCAGAGGGAAAGAGGCATAAAAACGAAGATGAGAGTAAAGCTGAGATGCTCATAATCGCATGGACGCTGATGAAGAAAAAGGAGTTTTTTAACCCGGAATACCTGAATATAGAATAAAACATTATATATCTTGGCGAGAGGACCCCGGGTAACAACGTTGAGGCCATAATTTGGACCTCGTTTGGGACAATAAAGGGGCCGATAAGGGATGATTGGTGCTCCCTCTGAGGGATACATCGAATAAACGTAACGATAAGGTGCATGGTTCCATTACGGTGAGAGACTCGCCACAAGATTTATAAGTCTTTTAGAGACTTAGGAGGATAGGTGCGTTTAAACCTTTGTAATGTTCTATAACTGTTTAATTCTAAAATAAATTTCTTGAAATGTATTCTTTGCTTGACAGGGGTATATAGGATGTCCCGGAAAATTCGCATAAGCAAAATAAGTGACGCTTTTGGCAATCCGCTGGATTTACCTTGTTATGCGATTCTGTCATTAACTTACCTTGAACCAGGACACAACGCATAATGCGTAAAGGTAGCGCAGCTATTTACTGTAATCACTGTGCGTCTTTTGCCGCAGACGGACATCCGATGCGCAATTCCTTACGATTAAAGCCGGCATCTTCGGAAAGAGTTGAGTAACCCTCAGGGCACAACTGATTGGCTTTGTCATAACAGATATTCCAGCCGAGACTCGCTCCACAAGCTATAAGATACTCAACAGTTCCGTCTGACCGTCGAATTTCTTGAGTCGTGGTGCAGCCAGTCAATAGCACGATCAACAGAGCAGCCAACATAATTTTTCTCATAGACCCTCCCCGAGCCTCATTTTATTGACGCATAACGCGGCAGTTGAACTGTAACCCGGCACTTTTTCAAGGTTTATATCTCTTCTCCTATAAAGCAGGAAGCAGGGTCACATCTTAACTATTAATTATTCGTTTGTAATGAAACCCGAAGCAATATCTGAAATTAATATTTAAGATGTGGCACCGGATGTCACTCCAGACGTTTCCACCAATCGCCCCTTGACTTGATTATGGTTTGTTACTTTCTGTTTTTGTCTTCAGTGGAAACCTTTCAGGCTGTTCTATAACTTCTAAACTTAGCTCAATATCCAAGTCAGGCCAAGAGAAATGACCAGGCATGACCTCTTCAACTTTTAATATCTTCTTTACAGATACATCTTTAAACCAGGGGAAATCATTATAAGATAGAAATAGTTCTTTATCCCTGGTTAATAACCTTATGCCATGACTTGATATGTTAGTTACTTCAACAAAGTTCTTTGCGTTTTCACTTTTTATAAATATATGCAACTCTAATTGATTATTTTATATGCCTTTAAAGTAATTTGCAAATCTTGGAACAATCACATCCCAACTTGCCACCGCTGGTGAGCATTCCAATGCACTGACTTGTTGGGCCTTATGAATGTACTAATGGTTCTTTAATTCTTAATGGTTTAATCGTCTTTAATTCTTTTGCTTCATTTAATTTCGCTTTATATATATCCCATCTAAGTTGTAGGTTCATCCAAAAGTCTTCTGAAACCCCGAAAAACTTTGCAAGTCGTAATGCCGTGCTCGGCGTTACCCCACGACGTTTGTTAATAATTTCATTAATCCGCTGATATGACACATGAATCTTTTCAGCCAATTCTCTCTGTGTAATGCCTATTGGATTAAGAAACTCCTCGCGCAACATTTCCCCCGGATGTGTTGGCTCTCTATGTGTTGGTATCCTGACCATTGTTTGCCTCCTGTTTTTATCTCAATGATAGTCTGTAATTTCTACTTTGTCTGGTCCATATTTGCTCCAGATAAAGCAAATGCGATACTGATCATTTATCCTTATGCTGTATTGACCTTTTCTCTCTCTTGTTAATGCCTCCAGCTTATTGTTTGGCGGAATGCGTAACTCATTAAGATGTATTACTGAATCCAGTTGGTCCAGTTTCCTTGTGATTGTTGATGCCCGATAAAGTTCGTGGGGCTGAAGTAATAAAGATGGAATTTCGCCGGTTTCTATATACGCTGATTCTGTTGCCTGCTCAGATAATCAGGACAGGACGAAAGATAGTATATCGAATGCTTGGGTATAATACATGGCTGAAAGATTTCTTTGCAACATGGCAACGAATACGACGATTGAAATTAGCGATTACATAGAGAAGATACGATTTAAGCAGAAAGTTAAAACAAGAAAAGATGAAAGCGGAAAAGGTGCGCCGGAATCATGAAAGTTTTACCAGCAAAAAGATGTTTCAGGTTTTATGACGGCACTGATCAAGGCATTCATACTATCAAATCAGCGATTCGAGAGATTAATAGGCAAAAATGTAACTTGTCGATGGATAGGATGGGGCTCTATGCAACTCATAGAAAATCCTCGCTTGTTTTAGGATTAGTGACTTTACAATATTTGTATCTTCAATCTCACTAATCATGAATGCTTTGTTCCCTGTATCTTTGATTGATGTACCAATATGGTAACATATTGGGAGTCTTTAAGAGGTCTTGCTGAAAGTATCAGATGGAGGACATTTTTTACTTAAAAATCAACTGGTTAGGCTTTTAAAAAGGAGAGTTGCTTTTTTTGTTTTCCTGAACCGAGTATCCGATAGCACTGTAACCTTTGAGCCTTCTTTCGTACATACGCAGAAGCACTGCAACCTGAGCATCTACATAATCGTATATCTGTACGACCTTTTTGTTGGCATGGAGGCGATGGAGCCGCCCAGCATACTGTTGGATCGTCCCTCGCCACGAGATGGGCATGGCTAAAAACAAGGTGTCCAAACGGGCATCGTCAAACCCCTCACCTATATATCGCCCTGTGGCGATAAGCACTCGCTCTTTCCCGTCGGGAATAGCCTCAAGCTGTTTAGTCAGCGTCTCGAGTTTCTTTTTTCCCATGCCTCCCCTTAGGACTATGACGTTCTCTGCGAAACCCCTGAGCCGCTGAGCAAACGCCTCCAGGTGCTCTGTTCGCTCCGTAAGGACAAGCGGTGCGCGCCCTTCATCCAGGGCCTTTAGGAGGTCATTAAATATCAGGTCGTTTCTCCGACTGTCTTTCGTCAGTGCCGTATAGATGGGCTGGATACCGTCTCCAGCTTCTTCGGACATCCTGAAATCAGTATACCTTGGGATGACTACATGCTCAAAGGGCCTTTCCCGTGCCTGCCTTCTGGCATCCCCACGGAAACGGATAGGTCCACACTGCATCATGATAATCGGGTGGTGACCATCTTTTCTCACAGGGGTGGCTGTCAGTCCAGCTAAATATCGGGCCTTCACCTGTTTGAGAACTTGCTCAAAGCTGAATGCGGAGATGTGGTGGCACTCGTCAACGATGATCTGCCCGTATTCGGCCACAATATCCCTAACAACACCTTTACGGTGTATGCTCTGTATCATTCCCACATCGATATAGCCGGTACTTTCATCCCTCCCCCCGCCGATACGGCCTATGCATTTCATGTTCAAAAACATCCTCAACCGTTCGTACCATTGGTCCATGAGGAGCCTTCTATGGACCAGAACAAGCGTATTCACCCTGCGCTTGGCTATGAGGTATGCGGCAATAACTGTCTTTCCAAAGGCGGTTGGTGCGCTTAGTATGCCGATATCGTGTTTCAAAAGCTCCGATGCTGCCTTCTTCTGGAGGGGTTGAAGTTCCCCTTTGAAATCCACCTCTATAGGAACTCCTGAAAAACGCTCGTCTTTTATGTCAACTTTTATATTGTGGGCTTTCAGAAGTTCCAGCACCTCGTTGAGAGACCCTCTTGGAAGCCCTATATACCTGCCGAACTCCTCTGCGCAGGATATTATCCTTGGCTTCCCGAAGGTCGAAAGGCGCATGGCCTGTGCCTTGTAAAACTCAGGGTTCTGGAAGGCAGATAGTCGGATGAGCCGGTTGACCATGGCAAATGGCAGTCCTTTTTTTTCAATATAGACCATGTTCCCAATCACAATCCTGAGTTTTTCAGGGAACTGCCCTTCGATCTCCACCTTTTCCTGTCTTTTCCCTGACGGAGGAAGGGTCCACGGGTCCTCGCTTCCTTCGTCAGTCAGACTCATCCGCACACCAAGAATCTTACCCTTCCGTTGCGCCTCATAGACTATTGTCTCAATCTCTTCCTGCTTCATCTTCTTGACAGTGCAAAGGTATGCCCACTGATCCGGGTATGGCTTGAACTTCCAGTCAAGAAAAAGGGTGTTTCCCTTTTCACTGGGGCCTCGCTGCTGTGGAAGGGCAATGAGGTTTCCGAACCCACCCTTTGGCATGGTGTCCTGATTCGGGAAAAACCTGTCGTAGGAATCGAGGCCTATATGGCGGTGTTTTTCCATGGTGGAGGTAAGGATGGCCGAGCCAAGCTTTCTGGCGAGGGCCGCCTGTATGGGGGATTCAAAAAATATCCAGACATGCCCGCCATGACCCGAGCGGGAACGCTCCAGGACTGCTGGGACAACCATCTCCTCACAGGTCTTTAAGAACGCTCCGACATCATCCTTCCACGTTGCCTTGTCGAAATCAACGGCAAGAAACCAGCACGTCTCATCAGGTAAAAGCGGATATACGCCGATAGTGTGCTTACCGGTTAGATGGCCATAAATTACCTCGTCTGTCACGGGTAGGAGTGCGCGGTTTTCGCAATCCGCACATCTTATTCTGGGCTTTTCACACAGAGGCCGATTCCATTCATTGGCGCAGGCAGGTGAATAGCCTGATCTCCCCTTTCTGTTTTCCCACCGGACTGGATAAACGTCTTTTCGGCCACGGAAAAGACCGCGAAAGATAGTAACCCCTTCCTCCAGCGAAAAACTCCCTGCGACAGAGGGACATTTATTTGGCTTTTCTTCGGGAATGCCCAAGAGTGCCCGGAGCCTTCTGTTTTCCTCCCTCAGACGGGCACATTCATCAAGGGCTGCTCTCAGTTGCTTAACTATATCCTCAGAAGCCAAAAAAACCTCTTTTCAACAGGATGGAAAGATTTGAATTAGTTCAACTTTAAAGTTCCTGATTATCCCTTAATACGACTTCGTAAAGGTGCTTACTTATCCAGAATCCTGCCCTGTTTATCATGTCATCAAGTAATGGCTTTATCTTTGGGATCACTCCTGACTTCTGCTAATCCATTGAGTCTCTTTAATGATTTGTGATGGAGGATAGTAAGAACCTTTAACTACTATCTCTTCCCAGACTGCCTGGGGAATTATAATCCTTCCAAACAATCCTTGCAGTATTTCAAGCTGACCTATAGTGGAAAAGTTGATGAGTGGAGTGGAGTTGCTGACACCTCTTTTTTCAGCTCCTCCTTAATCTTCTTCCGTGGAATCCTAACAGACAATAGAATGTCCTCAGGAATCTCTATGTTTATTGATTTCATAAAAACCTCCTGTCCGATTTATGCTTATAATTATATCATAAAATCGTGTCTGTTCACTTACAGGGCAATAAGGTGACCCTTTTTGTAATGATATCAAGAAAACTGGATATCTACAATTTTTGATATATCTTTAGACACCTCTCTGCCATCTGCACAGGCAGGTAAGGACTCGGTTTGATACACTTTTGGTTGAAAAGGTAATGCAGGATAAACACCATAATCATTACTGAAAGTGGTCCCTCCGCTCATTTCATTTATTTCCACACGTAACTTTGTACTGCAGATGTGCATAATAAGATCACTCTTTCAGGAACTCTATGAAGATTACAGTCATGGATATCAGGCCCGGGCACAAAGGACACCCCTTTCCTCTGGACTTGACAAATATAACTATATGCGTTATATTGTTATTGTGATCAAGGGTTTTTATGACAAGGAAAGCGAAAAACTATACTTGATAGGAAAAAGCCGGAAATTGCCGCAAAATATAATTAGTACGGCATTGCGAAAATTAGAACAACTAAATGCTGCTTCACAGATTGAAGATTTAAGAATTTTTCCAGGAAACAGGCTTGAACAATTGAAAGGCAAAATGAAAGGAAAGTGCAGTATAAGAATCAATGATCAATGGCGCATTGTTTTTAGCTTTTCTAATGGCAATGCGTATGACGTTGAAATAACAGACTACCATAAATAGGAGGATCACCATGTTTATGCTTAAGAGAGAACCAATTCATCCAGGAAAAATTTTGCTGGAAGATCTGATGAAACCACTCGGGATTACACAGAAGGAACTTGCTGAAGAATTAAGGACATCCTTCAGAACGATCAATGAGATCGTCAATGGCAAAAGGGCTGTTTCTCCCGATATGGCCTTGAGGCTTTCCAAATATTTTGGGATGAGTGCAGATTTCTGGCTCAATGCACAAAAAAATTATGATCTTCAAAAGGCATGGCTAAAGAATAAAGACATCATTAAAGAAATAACCACAAGGAAGGCAGCCTGACTTTTGTAGTTTCTGAATGATAATCCCTTTTTCAGACTTCTATTTCAGGTGAGGTATAAGGCAATAGTTGTAGATGCTGATGAATATGCAGGAGAGCTCTCCCGTTATATTCATTCTGCATTAGGAGAGCTAACCACCGGGCCAACGATTGAAGAAATAACCAATGAGGTAGAAGTGGTAATGGAAGAAGATACGACACTTTCCAGGAAAGCAACCCTATATCTCTGCCACAGGTATAGCAGAAGGACACTGAGGGAAATCGGGGGTTATTTCGGCATTGGTGAGTCTGCTGTATCTCAGGCAAGCCATAGGTTTAAACTGACATTAGATTTAGATAATGATAGGAAACTCAGAAAAAAGATAAATGATATCAGCAAGAGATTGAACCTGTGAAATGTGTAGACCCCTCTCCTCTCTTCCTGTGAAACCCCTTATGGCTTCATGGCCGTTGGATCGTATTATCAGGATTTCAGCCAGGTAAGTGATGAGGAAGTGGTGGAGATTTTTAAAAGGGCAAAGGGGGAAAGGAATGCAAAGGCTCATTGAAGATATATCTCTCAGAGATAAGGTTTATGTCTTTAAGGACAGGAAGGAAGCAGGGAGGCTTCTTGCACGGAGGCTTTCAGCATATAAAGGAACAGACGGGATAGTACTTGGCATCCCTTCGGGTGGAGTTCCTGTTGCAGCTGAGATAGCAAAGGCCCTCGGATTTCCTCTTGACCTGATTATAGTGAGAAAGGTTCAGATACCCTTTAATCCCGAGGCTGGATTTGGTGCTGTCGGGCCTGACGGCAAGGCATTATTAAACAGCGAGCTTCTCAGTCGTCTCGATCTCTCAGAGGAGGAGGTGGAGCAACAGATACAGAAGACAAGAGATGTGATTAAAAGGCGTGATGAACTCTTCAGAGGAGGATCGCCATTGCCATCGATAAAGAACAGGGTTGTGATCATAGTGGATGACGGACTGGCATCCGGCTATACAATGCATTCCGCTATAGATTTCATACGAAGAGGCGAGCCGGGCAAGATTGTCGTTGCAGTCCCAACAGCACCAAAAAGAACGGTTGATCTTATTCTGCCTCAAGTAGATGAGCTTGTTTGTCTTAACGTGAGAAGCGGGTTCTCTTTTGCTGTGGCTGATGCATATGAGAACTGGTATGACCTAAAAGATGCTGAGGTGATCTCGATCTTAAGGAGTTTTCATTAAGAAATTAGGAGCGCCGGGCAAGTCAATTTGTGAGACAAGAGAGGGCTTAAATATTAAGTATTGAGTTTCCAGATTTACGAGGGTGCAGGCTGAATGCCCCGATCTTTGATCGGGGATGAAAGCCAGCTATATAAATAAATGTAATGAAATATGAAGAGGCATTTGACTCGTGACAAAAAGCATTCAACCTTCTATATACTATTGTACTTCTAATTCTAATAGTGAGAATCGCAAGGTTCACATCTTATCATTTATTATTTTATTTTTTACCATTTATCATTTTGTCATTATCGTAGGAAATCACAACCAGGATGGAGATGCAGGGAATGCCTATGCAGATGCATGCGAGGAAGCATAGCCAATGTCTGACAAAAAAGAACATGCTGAAGAGCATGGTGCCGAAGGAACAGGATAAGGAAGAGGGCTGTAAGATTACAGAGACTTAGATAAGCGCCAATACCGTGACATGGGTTATGAAATGCAGCGGCAAAGATGCTATGGAAGTGATCGGCAAAACCACATGCCACGGTGATACGTTTGAAGGTACTGTAACTATGATTTTAAATGATCCGGAAGAGGGCAAAATGAAGATGATTGACCACAAGGAGGATATGCTATGAAAAGAAAAAATATTGTGGCGGCATGCTTCCTGATTGCCGCGATGTCCGGGCTGCTCACCATCTCATACGCCGACCAGCGAAACGTAAAAAACAGCACAGGTATCCCGACAAAGACTCTGGAAGGTGGAGCACCGATAAATACTAAAGTTGAACCGATGCAGATGATCCCACGCCCCGGTAACCTGCAAGTCAAGCCTTCGCTGCCAGCTCAACTAAAGCGTTATCGCGACATCTTCGGTGAAAATAACGAAGATATAGGGCACGCCTTCCAGCTTCCAGACCTTAATCATACCTACACTGCGGCATGCAGCCACAGGGAAGACGTTGATTGGTATAAGTTTACGGTTCCTTCTTCCGGTCTTGGCAGCTGGGTACAGATAACGGTGCGATCGATTAAACCGGCCACCCACAGGTGGTTACTTAACCTGACCGGTCCGGATCAGGGTGGCTGGGAATATACACCTACAGACGGTTTAACAAGCGGCAGTTTCTGGGTTGCCCTCAAGGCGGGGTTGACGGCGTATATCAAGATCAAATCACAGTGGGGACAGTGGGGGTCACAACCTGACGAGGCGTGTGTTTTAGACTACGATCTGACGTTGCAGTCAGGGGTCATATTGGATGTCCAGGCCAGTGTGGACGATTATTCACATGCCAGCATCGTGTTAAGACCCAATCAGCCGACGACAGCCTACATGGCCGAAGTTGGGGATACCAATGGGAACGCGGTAGGATATTTGGACTGGTTCAAGTTCGATTTTCAGTCCTGTGTAAACTACTGCGTTGATATCTCGAGGGCAGGCATTATCCAGATGCAGCAAAACGACAGTGGTGGTTGCGGCGAGGGTGGAGCTATACAGCATTTCTGCTATGACGAGGGAGGATGTCGGGGCGCCAAAGATGGCGGCACCGGCTATATCGGTATCGAGCCTGTCGAACCGGCTACCGAGAATTTGAGCTTCGCAGGAAGAGGGGAAGTCCCCCAACGTTATAAAACCCCTTATACGATCACCCTTATGCAATCAGGGATCGCCGCCAACAGTGAAGGCTGCTCTCCTTAGAGTAGAGGACTATCGTGATCTGACCCGGTTCCGCGTTCCGCCCGGAAAGATGTAAGTTCACCCTGTCAGATCAGTTGCATCTCGATGTGACAGCTCTTTAAAACGACCGGCAGAGGGAAGACTGGTTAATAAATACAGCCGAAATGAGCTGCCCAAAATGGATTGTGCATGGGAAGTTCACCCATTAAAAGGTCTGCAACAATATGTAGTGGACTGGTAACTCGTCGGCTAATTTCGTTGTACTTCAATCTTAGTGTGAAGATCGCAAGGGTCTTAAATATTAAGTATTGGGATGATTTTAAGAGACTTGGCAGGAAGGTTGATGTCGTTCCTCGTGATACAGTAAGAACTGAGTTGAAGGAGCTAATATTAAAGGAGGCTGTTCCTGTATAAGGGAGCCTGAATTGTTGCTCAAAGATATCCTGGAAGCAATTTCCGCCATTGAGAGATTTGTAGAAGGAATAAGTTTTGAGGATTTTAAAACTAATCATGAAAAGACAAGTGCAGTGATAAGAAAGTTTGAGATTATAGGTGAGGCAATAAAAGGTTTACCCGAGGATTTAAAGGAAAAACATCCGTAAATCCCCTGGAAGGAAATGGCAGGCTTCAGGGACAAATTAATTCACTTTTACTTTGGTGTAAAATATGAATTGGTATGGCAGGCGATTAAGAAACGTCTTCCCTGGACAAAGGGAATGTTTTCTCTTGAGCACAGGTCAGCTCTATAGCTTTTACGAAACAACATATTCAACAATGTTTGTTTTTTGTAGCAAATTGAGATTGATTTCTTGTTTTTTCTGTGGTATGGTATTGTATAGTATGTACGAATAGCCTAAATAAATATATTTAGCTCAGCTCCGCATTCTGTCCAAGAATCAACATGATAACTTGCATAAATCACGAATAAATAGCATATTATAAATAACCCTGATAAGTATAAGGAGTGGCTTATGATAAAAACAAATGAACTTATTTCTGAGGCGATGTCTTTGCCCGTAGAGGTCAGGACATTATTGGTGAATAAATTACTTGAAAGCCTTAATCCACCAGATAAAGAGATTGATGAGTTATGGGCTAAAGAAGCAGAGAAGAGAGTTGAAGATATAAGGACAGGAAAAGTTAAGACAATTCCAGGCGAAGAGGTTTTTAAAAAGATTCGTAGAAAAATCAATCCATGACTTATTCTTTTCATCCACTGGCAGAAAAAGAATTGAATGACGCAATTGATTACTATAATGAGTGCCAAGATGGGTTAGGGATTGAATTTGCCAAAGAAGTTTATAACGCCATTCAAATTATTCTGCAATTCCCTCAGGCATGGTCATCATTATCAAAAAACACGAGACGATGTATAACAAACCGCTTTCCTTATGGGGTAATTTATCAAGTTAAAAAGGATGAGATAATAATAATTGCAGTAATGCTGTTGACTAAAAAACCAAATTATTGGCATGATAAAATAGAATGTTTATGAGGGTGCAGTAGATGCGGAGAACGTCGGTGGCGCTGACGCGGCAAGAATTTTGGTCGCACCACTGACCCAGGCCGTTCAAACATATATTCAAAAAGGGGCTGTTTTATGATCAATATTCCGGCAGCAGTTGCAAAACGATTAACAACCACAGTGCCAAAATTCAAAAAAATATTGAATAAAGCTAAAGAAAGAGATGTCAATGAGTCTGATACTGTAACTATTATTACAGATATGCTGGAAGCAATATTTGGTTTTGATAAATACTCGGAAATAACAAGAGAGTATTCTATACAAGGAACATACTGTGATCTTGCAATAAAAACAGATAAAGGGATTGAGTATCTAATTGAAGTCAAAGCAATTGGTCTTGACCTCAATGACAAACATCTAAAGCAAGCCGTCAATTACGCTTCAAGAGAAGGTATTAAGTGGGTTGTGTTAACTAATGGAATAAAGTGGGAAATACATCGTGTCAGTTTGGACGATAAAGTTCAGGATAAGCGTATTTTTTCTTTTGATTTCATGGAAATGAATCCAAGGCAAAAAGATCAACAGGAATTATTGTTTATGCTGTGTAAGCGTGGTCTTCAAAAAGATCTTATTGATGACTATTATGAATACAGGCAATCGGTAAACCGCTACACCATTGGCGCATTATTATTAACTGATTCTATTGCTAACGTAGTACGTAGAGAGCTGCGCAAGCTAAAGCCAGGTATAAAAGTTGATGCTCCTGAAATTAGAGACCTCATACAAGGTGAAGTAATAAAACGTGAAATACTCGAAAGTGAAGCGGGTGTAGAGGCAAATAAACACGTAACTAAATTTATGAAAAAACAAGAAAGGGCAAAAATAAAGAGTAAAACAGGAACACTACCAGTAGCGGAGGAGACGGAGAGGTCTACACATTTGACAAAAGGGGACTGAGTTAGCCTAATAACCATATGAAGGACTGACGGGGTGTATCGCCGGTATATTTTATCTTTTCTTGAAACCTTATTCTGATGTAATTTGTTTTTCAGTAGCTCTCGCTGCCCTGTAGCTTGTGTGTGACATTATAAATAACAATAAGGATCATTATGGGAAATACCTGGGTAACAAATATACAACACTTTCTAAATGAAAAAGGTGAAATTGGTGACTTACCGAGACCTGCCTTGAATTTAGCTAATCACATCATCCTAATCATAGAAGAAGTGACATGTAGTAATAATGAGTATGAACCTCAAACGACCAAAATAAACTGTAGACGTCGTCCGAAAAGAAAAAAGTGCGCCGGTAAAATTGTAGCTTACATAAATCAAGAGAACCCTGATCAAATAATTTGGTATTGCCCCGTATGTGATGATAACGGAATAATAACCGGCTGGGAGTCTACTATTTATAATAACATCCGGAGTGGAGAGTTTCATTAAACCGCAACAGATTAGTTCTTTTTTCACGGACAGATTCGATTGATCAGGAAGAATTATTATAGAGAGCAGCCTGGACAGCAGGGGTATCGGAAGTTATCAGGATTTGGAGGAAGTCTCCGGGATGTTGCTCCTGACGGCGGGCAGTAAGATGATATACACAAACCGACAAGGCTGACCGCGTTATTCGGTATGCTTATTAAGGAAATCCCGGCAAAAAGTATCCTCTCAAAATCGAAGGTCTTTGATTATGCCATGAATCCCTACACCGGCTGCGAGCATAGTTGCACCTACTGCTATGCCAGATTCATGAAGAGGTTTACCGGCCATAGGGAAGACTGGGGTGAGTTCGTTGATGTCAAGATTAATGCCCCGGAATTATTGATTGAAGAGATAAGAAGGAAGAAGATCGGGAGGGTCTGGATAAGCGGTGTCTGCGATCCCTATCAACCGGTCGAAAGAAGGTATGGGCTGACAAGGAAATGCCTTGAGATCCTGATAAAGAACGATTGGCCGGTGACGATTCAGACCAAGTCTCCTCTTGTTCTGCGTGATCTGGATCTGCTGAAGAAATCCAAAGAAGCCGAGGTCGGCTTTACGATAACAACCGCAGACGAGCGGATAAGAGAGATATTCGAGCCTGAAGCTCCACCGCTTGAAGAAAGGCTCAAGGCCCTGACTGAATTACATTCGGAAGGGATCAGGACCTTTGTCATGATAGCACCCATTCTTCCCGGAGCTGACGGACTGGTTGATAGATTGAAGGGCAGGGTGGATTATGTGCTGATTGACAGGATGAATTATCACTACGCCGATTGGGTTTACAGAAAGCACAGGATGGCGTGGGCAAGAAAAGAGGACTTTTTTATCAGGACGGGAGAGGATTTGAGGAAGTCCTTTGAAAAAGAGGAGATTCCCTGCCGGGTATTATTTTAGAAACGTATCTTCCGGCGCAAAAAGATAAAGCAGCATCCCCCTCGGTGTTCATTCCTTTGTCTATTACAACGGTAAGGCGTTCCTTGCTCTTATGTAAGCCATAGACAATGACGAACATCTCGTCCATGACGGCCTCGAACTGACCTGCTGTCATGAAGTTCCAAGTGTGATCGAGGGGTCTTACACCTTCGATGCCGCGAAAAAACACAATTATTCCGCAGAGTCAGCGACGAACAGAGAGTTTATCTCTTGAACTTCGGTCAGTGCACTTCAGGGAATAGAGGGAATCTCCTTATATAATCCAGTGCAATGTTGCCGGGCTCTTCTGTCCATCTCTTTTCGAGCAGACATACATACTGCTTTATCAGCTCCTCTATTTTCTCCTGATTGCTCAGATGAGGGTAATCATATTCCAGTTGGTCCATAAATGCCACCTTCACATGACCCGTTGTATTCATAGTTACGGAAACCGGAATTGCAGCTGCACCTGTGTTTACTGCAAGTCCTGCAAATCCGGCCTTGAATGAGCGTATTCGACCGTGGAGAGGAAGACTTATCCCGCTGTCTCCAAGATATCCGTCAGCTGCCAGATTAACGATCCCTCCTCTTTCCAGGACATGCCTCGATTTGTGGAGATAACCTGCAAGTTTCTCTTGAGATACTTCATCCCACGATATATTTTGGAGAGAAAGATCCCTTCTGTCTTTCAATCCCAGCAGGCCGAGAATGCAAGGCTCATTACTTGGAATGTCAGCGAGTACGACTATGTTGCGAAATCCTCTTTTGAGAAGTACTCTTAGCACAAAAGCGCCATATATATCGTGGCTGCTGATTAAGACAACACCTCTTCCATTACGGTATGCTTCCTCCAGAGCGGAGGTCCCGGTTACTGTTATCCATTTCTCCCACCGGCGGCCTGTCATTCGGGAAAGCGAAGCGTATCTCCAGTCGGCGAAACAGTTGAGGATAATGTTTTGTCTGATGATGTCCGCTGTTTTTTCCTGTGCGCCGATTAAAGGCAGAAATCGATTTACAAGATCAGCATTGGAACGATACAAAACCTCCTGTGCAAAGCCTTGATTGCAAAACCATGAAAGCAATACCGAACCAACGGAATAGGGGATCAGTGCGCCACCTGTTTTCACAAGAAAATAACGACTATAACGGATCGCTTTTCTCATGGTACTGCCTGCTGAATCGAAGAAATTGAACATTTTGTGACGGGAAAGGGGGAAATGCCTCTTCATTGCGTGCCTTTCAGATAAGGGGATTGATGATGACGGATGTCCTCCGCGGAAGAAAACGGCAAACTCTTCTATAGTTGACATTCGGGGAGAACATCTGATGAGATTTTTTTGCCAAGTCCCTGCTCGCCGGCAATAAAGAACGTCAGATAT
>BDTA01000059.1 GCA_002897935.1 bacterium BMS3Abin08 | reverse complement strand
TCGGGCGTAATCAGGTTTAACAGCAGGGTCCGTGATGAGTTTGACCTCTTCTATCACAGGGATGATACGTTCAGCCTGGGTGTGTGTAACGGGTGCCAGTTGATGGCCCTCCTTGGATGGGTGCCATGGAAGGGGCTCGACGACATGGCACAGCCACGCTTCATCAGGAACCGTTCCGGACGTTTTGAATCACGTTTTTCAACGGTCGGGATACTGCCGTCACCATCGGTTTTTCTGAAGGGAATGGAAGGTTCTGTTCTTGGGGTGTGGGTTGCCCATGGTGAGGGCAGGGCCTACTTCCCTGACAGTGCAGTGCTGGAGGATCTGTTGAAGGGGTCGCTTGCACCCGTCAGGTTTGTCGATGACGGCGGCGGAATTACCGAGACATATCCCTTCAACCCCAACGGCTCGCCCACGGGCATAGCCGCCCTCTGTTCTCCCGACGGCCGCCACCTTGCACTGATGCCGCACCCGGAGAGGACATTCCTTAAGTGGCAGTGGGGATGGATGCCCGGGGAATGGAAAGAGCAACTCAGGGCCTCTCCATGGCTCAGGGTGTTTCAGAATGCCAGGGCCTGGTGCGAGGAGGGCTGAAAATGGGTATCAAATACCCAGACGTTCCAGCAATTCGGACTTATCTGCCTTTGTAAGGTCTGCGGGGATGTTCTTCCTGAGGGTCCTCCGGGTTTCCTCGTCTATCATTTCTACAAGCCTGCTGTTTATCTTTTTAGGCGCCGCTAAATACCAACGTCCGCAGTCCTCGCTCTGAACCAGTCTCATGATCTCATCCGCAACGGATTTCAGCAGGCGTTTCCGGTTCTCGGTCTCGAGGTTGTGGGCCTCTCCATATCCCTTGAGTGTGGATCTCTCACCACCCATACCAAACCTCCCGGCCTTGTCACTGAGCTTTTCACTAAACTTGCCATGGGCATCGAGGGTGTCATAGCTCTCTATCAGTTCAACCCTGGGTGTGCCCAACTCGGTCCTTTCAATGGAATATGCCTTGAAGTGACCAAGATCCACAACAAAAAGTATCGATTTCATTAATACACCTCTTTAAAGTTTATTCGAATTATTCAAAAAGTTTTACGAGCTGGTCGGCCTTCTGCTCTATGTCCCTTCTCAGGCCCTCCTCTTCCTTCCTGTACTGATGGAGTTCGTCGGCTATATTCAATGCGGCAAGAATCGAGGCCTTAAGGGGCGCACTGCTTGGACTCTTCTCCAGGATCTCCCTGATCTTTCCGTCTACATACCGGGCCAGTTCCTGTATGTATTCATCAGGCGCATCACCCTTTATCTTATACTGCTGCCCCAGGATAGTGACTTCTACATTGCCCATCTTTTTCAGGTGAAAACTGATAACTGTAATAACGTCTTACAGTCATTCACACTCAAGATCAAAATGGAACCCGCCCCTAAAAGGTACAAATTACCGCCCTGAGAGATCAGCCTGCCCGACCCGTCAAATCTCTATACTCTCAAGCTCCGTCAAAAGCTCCTCGAGCTGTCCTTTTACAGACGTCTTCTCCCCACGAAGCCTCTCAATCTCCATGTCCTTTTCATTGAGAAGCGTTTCAAGTTCCTGCACCCTCCTCTGTAATGAGGCCTGCTCCTCCTTCAAGACCCTTACCTTCTCGATAGCGGATGAGATCTTCTCGTCAAGACCCTTGAGTGTCTCCAATCTTCCAACCTCCTTATCCTTGAATAATGAATCCATCGCTTTAAGCATCTATAAAATAACAAAAAATGCACTGAGAATTCTACCCTCCCCTGAGTACCGCTTCAACATACCACCTGTCAACAACCCTCATCATTGCCTTTGCGTTATATCCATGCCAGCGTTTTCTGACCTTTTTATCCCTTAAAAGGACAGCCTTAAACCTTCCGAATGAACCTGCCCCGTCAAGGGCGTTCTCCAGGAGTTCCCGGAGCTGACCCTCCTCGACGGTATCGATAAAGCTCCTCATGACATCGAAGGCCTCGTCGGAATCCCTCTCGGGTATGCGTATATATCGCCTGTCGTCCAATAACACCTGGATGGACTGTTCAATTGCGTCGTCGTATCCATCGGGCAGAGTTATATTCGTCCTTACCTCGCTGTCGAATTCAACGCCCTTTTCATATTCCTCCGGGTGGGTCCTGTAGAGAATCCGGAGAGTTCTGCTCATCAGTTCCACCGAGATACTGATGACTTCACCGCTATCGCGGTCATAAAAATAGTCAAACCTGTCCCTTCTTACATCCTCCATTGCCTGCTGTATCCTGTTGTAGGGTACGCGGGTCTTTCCAGACATTAGGAAAAGTCCTTCACTTTCTGTTATGATATGGTTTATTATAAATAAAGAAGCGATTACTTATCCCAAATTGCGAAAGTCTCCATACTGTTGCCGGAAGCGGTGAGGTAATCTCTACCACTGAAAAAACGGGGGTGTATCGCCCCATCCCGGATACGAACCCCGGGGTATTTATCCTGACCCTTTCGTGATTCGGCCCTGATATATTATAACCGAAACCCCTTTAACCCGGGGGGGATTGGAAACATAACCGTCACGTTTGGAAACCACAATAATTCTCGGCTCTTTCGTGTTTTAGTTGAAGTGAGGCTTAAAATTAAACTTAACATTAGCCACAACGTACAATGTCATTCCTCGAAAGCGTTCGGGAAATCGTTGTATGAGAAGGATTCCCGGCATGCTTCGATTGCGGGAATGACAAAAGACCGTATAAAGTCGAACAGTTATCGTTATTCTGTCATTCCGGCTTGTCCGGAATCGTTTTTTAAGAAGGATTCCCGAATGCGTTCGGGATTGCGGGAATGACAAATAACCGCAATTTAAACACGGACTCTAAATAGGATCCGTGTGTGAACTACCCTGTGGCAGAGCCCACAGGGCGTCTGAAAATTGTATGTTTATTTTCGGTGTCATTCCCGCTTGTCGGGAATCCTTCGACTTGTTCGGCATCACAAGAAAGATTCCGGACAAGCCGGAATGACAGAAATATGGAACTGCGGCAGAGACCGCAGGGTGTTATATTTATAAAAAACCACATTAAGGAGCAGAGAATGGGCATATTCAACAGGTTTGTATCCTTTCTCGGCAAACCAGCTGAGGATTGTCCTCCGGAACTCGGAAGGAACGAACCCTGCTGGTGCGGAAGCGGCAAGAAGTACAAGAAATGTCATTTTGAAGAGGATGAAAAGAAACGGTCTCGTCAGAGGTCTGCATGCTGTAAGACAAGCTGACAGACCTCACCGAGGTGAGGATCACCTCCAGTTATGGGAGAGAAAGTAATATATCAACAGCTGACCGCCGGTGACAGGATATCCGTCATTTTATACAGGGCAGGTATTGTCTCCGTAACCCTTCTTCTTATCCTCGGTGGGATCTTCTTTTTCAAACACAATGAGGTGAACAACTGGAATGCGTTCAGTGCCCTTGCAGACGTCAGGGGCATGCTCTGGTATGCTATCGCCCTTTACGCCTCTGTCGGATTAAGCGCCTTCACTATCCATCTTTACGTGAAGAAGTTCAGACTGTTTATCCGTTGGAGTTATGTCTTTTCCGCCGTTGCCCTGATTGTGCTGTTTATTATCAAGGGTGCGGAGGCGGGAAAATATCTTTTCTTTAATGAAGTAGGGGGCTTATCCCTGCTTCCCCTGTCAATATGTACCGGTTTTATCGCGGCTAAGGAGGCATTCTGTTTCAGGCTGAACGAGGGTTATATTATAGCCATACTCCTGCCTGTAACGTCTGCTGTGCTTGTCTTGCAGGTTCTTGATCCCGGCAGTACCGGGGTCCTCCTGAGTGCCGTTGCCCTACTCATGCTCTTGTTTGCAATAAGAAAGGTCCCGCAACCCCTTGCCTACGACATAGGCGACAAGTCGGTTTACGAAAAATAGGGGCAGAAACATAGACAGAGGCGGGTGGACCCATAGGTATGGAGACCAAGAAGGAACTCATAATTGTCGGGGCGCGGGTGCTTATCTCATTCGAGATCGGAGAGGAGAAAACCAGCGCCGGGTTGTACCTCCCCCCGACTGTCAGAGAGAAGGAAGATGTTCAGGAAGGGCTGATCATAAAGACCGGACCCGGCTATGCCATGCCCGATGCATCATTTGCCGACGAGCCCTGGATCGAAAAAAAACCCCCCGCTTACATCCCGCTTCAGGCACGCCAGGGTGACTATGCCCTCTTTCTGAAAAAGGATGCGGTAGAGATTGAGTATGAGGGCAAGAAGTACCTGATAGTCCCCCACTCATCCATACTTGCCCTTGTAAGAACCGAGATTTCCGAGTGAAGCCTCTCATCGCCTTCTCTTCTTTATTGTTTTGCGACTTTTTTTAGTACCCGCAGCACTTGATTTCGTCCCGTGTTTATATTTGGAGAACTCCTCGATAGTATAAACATAACTCTCATCATCTGCTGAAAGCACCATGGTGTTTTCCGTTATTCCGGTAACACGAAATCCCGATATCTCGTCCCCTATCTTCAGAACCTTATGCCTCTTGCCCCTGCCTGGAGTGTAGTAGGGATTTTTCCGGTCCTCAATAAATGCAAGTCTCCGGTCCCTGTCGACTATAGTCCCATAAAGTATAATATCCGGTTTCGACTTGGAAACCGGCTCACCATTGCCTCCTGCCTTTTCAACATACTTCCTGTCGGGGGAGAAGAGGTTCTTTTCGCTTATTATGGAGTTGTCGGAGATGGCTGCAAGATCAGGCACGTTAGGTAAAGAAGGGATCTTCACCTTTGTTTTGTTATTCTCTGAGGCAGACGCTGTGCCGTAGGATTCCGGGAGGCTGAAATCCTGTATCTTTAAATAGTTGATGTAAAGAATCGTCCCTGCTGTCAGGACTGTGAAGATCAGGAAGATATTCAGGATGTTTAGATGTTTCACTCTCGTCTCCTTGCAAACGGCCTTAATGCCGTCTATCAACTGAAGGTGTTATTATACATTATTCAGAGTCTGCGCATAAAGTCGAACGGTTATCGTATTCCGTCATTCCCCGAAAGCGTCCGGGGAATCGTTCTTTAAAAAGGATTACCGACTTCCGAATGCGTTCGGGATTGCGGGAACAACTAATGACTGCCGTTTATACACAGACACTATTTAGAGTCTGTGTATAAACTCAACAATAGAGCCGTCATTCCCGCGGTCAGTTGGGCGGGAATCCAGTCTTTTCAATAAGTTCCGGATACCCGACTACAGACTTCGGGTATGACAAAAATATAAAACAAGCGGTTCCGGATTACGCATCAAGTGCGGAATGACGGAATAGATGAGTTTATGGACAGACACTATTTAGGTGAATTAGATAGCTGTTAACCCAAATCCGCCGTTTGACACGTGGATCAAATTGAGAGCTTGACCCTTCTGCCCTTTTCACGGATTGATGGAATCTCTGCCTCAATTCAGGCGGTTAATGCCGATCCCCTGTTGATTTCCTGTTGCTTTCGTTCAAGGTAAACTCAAGGAGCGCTACCTGCTGCGTCAACTCCTTGACCTTGCTTTTAAGATCGGAGGTTACAAGAGAAAAATACAGCAATGCCACTACAAAGACAATGGAGATCAGCATGAATGCAAAGGATGGAGGATACTGTATGTGGAGTTTCCTGGCAAGGGGGTCTATTATGATATCAATTACCGACCCTGATGCAATGATCAGGGAGAATATGAGCCATATTATCGAGAGTTCCTCCCTGAAGCGGTTCTTTCTTACGAGTTCAAAAATTAGGACGAAGAGAAGTATACCCGATGACAGTATTACAATTCGTGCAGCTATCGGCATGGTTATTCCTCCTTTCTTAAGAGAACCATTATAATTGCCAGCACCATCCTTAGAACATAAAACACGGGGGTTAACCCACTGTGCATCGTATTGCCGTTGATGCTGTCAAACATTGCAACCGGTGATTCCACGACCACGAATTTTTTTTTGTGCAGAAGCATGATAATATTTACATCAGGATAATCAGGCGGAAAGCTCTCTTCCATAGCGAGACAGGAGAAGGCCCTTCTGTTGAGGAGCTGAAATCCGGACGTGGGATCCGTGAATCTGTAGCCTGTATACAGCCTTGCAACCTTGGCAAAGATGCATGCACCTATGCGTCTTGCAAATCCCATTCTGTAGTTGCCCGAGAGGAAGCGTGAGCCTATTACCACATCTGCGTCATCAAGCCTCATCTTATCAAAAAGCCCCGGGATGAAAGACGGGTCATGTTGTCCATCGGCATCCATTATTACCACGTACTCATATCCCCTTTTCATGGCGAACCTGAAGCCCGTTTGAAGTGCGGCGCCATAACCGAGGTTGCAGGTGTGTCTGATTACCATTACGCCGGACCTCTCAGCTTCTGCCTGCGTGCCATCCCTTGAACCGTCATTCACAACAAGGACGTCGGCATCTGGTCTGCAGCCCCTGATGGATTGCAGTACAGAGGGGATGGCAGCCTCCTCATTATATGCCGGTACAACGATTAACAATTCAGACATGGGATATTATACCGGATTATATAAAAAATTATGGTTCCTCCGCAGAGAGGTTTAAAGCCATCCAAAGGGTTCAGGATGACGGATCAAACCGGGCATGACTGGCTGTTTTATTGATAGTTCAACAAAACCCCGGGGCTCCTGCATTCCTTCGAGATTGACGAATACACAGGAAAGGCTGTAAAATCAACTACGGGAGTGGATCGGGTTCTGGTGTCCCGCCTGGACTTCAAATCCAGTGTTCCCTGCCACAAGTGGGGAAGGTGGGTTCGATTCCCACGCTCTCCCGCCATATTTTTTGGCTCTTCCGACATTCTGAGGAAAATTAAACACAGAGGCACAGAGACACGGAGATTGCAAAACAAGTCTCTTAGTTAGAGTCTGTGTATAAACTGCCATTTTTTGTTTTTTGTCATGCCCGAAGTCTGTAATCGGGCATCCAGAACTTTATTGAAAAGAATAGATTCCGGCTTGTCAGGAACGGAAAGACCTGAGGCTGATCTGCTTTGATTCAGTGTGCGGATAATTTAAGGCAGGGAATAAGTTGTTGTATTTAAGGGTGGTATCCAAAAACCCGCCGGATATCAACCCGGTGGCGGATTCAAATATTGAAAGTCCCCTTGCCGTGCAAGGGGACTTTTCAACGGTTAATTACATTCTAACCACATTTACTGCCTTGGGGCCTTTTGGGCCTTCTTCAACATCGAAGCTGACCGATTCGCCCTCGGCAAGCGACTTAAACCCGGAGTCCTGGATTGAGGAGTAATGGACAAAAACATCGCCGCCGTCTTCGCTTGTGATAAAGCCAAAACCCTTGGACTCGTTAAACCATTTTACTGTTCCGTTAGTCATCTCTTTTACCTCCTTACTTAAAAACTGAAGTCTCAGAATTACGTGGTTCCAAATAAAAAAGCCACAAAGCTAAAAGTCTTTGTGGCCTTAAAGCGATACAAAAACTTCAGAAACTTCACAGGAACTATAGCATACTTGATAACAGATAGTCAAGCGCAGACACAAACCTGCGATAGAATTCGTTGCACTTCGCCTTCAGGCCCGGAAACGTGCTTTTTGAAGAGTGCGCTGATTCAAAAAGTCCTTTTCCGTCTTTCATCTCTCCCACCCCGCTTTCGGGAAGCCTCCCTGCAAGCCTTGTCCCGATAAATCCAGAGCCCCCTATGATGGCAAAATTATTACGTGCTGCTACCCAAATAGGAAACTGACGCTTACTGGCATTATGAATTCCGAATTAAGTTCGAGAAATCTTATGAAAATAATGAGTTGCGAATCCTGACAATTTATGGTTTAGGCAACAGCCCTTTAAAACCTAACCCAATTCCTCACAGTGGCTGCTTAAAATGCTCAAGCTATCGAGAACTTGCATTTAAAATTGTAATACCGACAATTTTATTGCCATCTTTTCTGATCAGGATATCATCATCGGTTTCGATTGTTTTTGCAGCTCTTTGAGGCCTTCGAAAGCTCAAATATAGGACATCAGCCTCTTTATCATAATCAACCCACATGTGTTCAAGAGGAAGCTTAACGATTCCGGAGGCCAGAGACAGACATGTTTCAACTAAATCCTTTCCTTTCATTGTTGTTGCCATATTACATCTCCTTTTGGTTTCCTGCCTAAAATATAAGCTGTTATGATAAAACCATCATTTTTAGAATTTTCCCTATAAATAGCAACAATCCATTTGTTTCTTCCTATATTCCTCGTTGCCTTTAACGTCCCCTTATTCCCTCTTATAACAACATCCGGCCGTTCTACTGTTTCCAGTATTTCGTAAAAATAACTGGCTAAATCATCATGGCTCTCAATTATATGATACCACCTTTCATAGGTTAACCGAATGGGAACGCCGTTTACTGAGTATGCTATAGCCACATCCTATTCTCCCTCAACATCTCAATTATGCAAAAATCCCTGTCCTAAGTCTATTCTATCACAATTTGAGAAGCCAATAGCTTTCAACCAATAGCCTAAATCCTTGCACCTCCGAGGTGCAAGGATTTAGGCAAAGGTATTATTCAGAGTGGAAGAGGATATCGGAATCGGGGCGGGGCTGTAGGAATTCGTATTGGATGGTGCGGTGCAGGCCTTCTTCAAGGCTATAGGGTGGGGTGAAGCCGGTCTCTCTGATTCTCAAAGAGGTAAACTGCGTATCTGAGCAGAATTTCTTTATCCGGATGGAGCTTATTGGAAACTTCTTGCCGGTCAGTCTCGATGCGGCATCAAATACCAGTCCCCCTGCATATCCCACCCAGTACGGCACTCTGAATAACTTTTTACCGCCGTTCCCAATCTTATCATTAACAAGGGAGAGCAGGGAATTCATGTCGAAGTCCGGCTTGTCGATGTAGTTAAACAGGTGATATCCCGCCCCGAAACTAAGCGTAAACTCCAAGAATGATACAACATTCCCCACGTAGGCCATGGACTTGCGACTCCTGCCGTTACCCACCATTAGAAATTTACCGGATGCTATCTGATTAAGCAGGTTGTAGACATTGCCGCGGTTTCCCTCGCCAAAAACAACCGTCAGCCGGATGATTGTTAATGACCGGTCTTCACTGCGCTTCTTCCAGTCAATATAAATCTTCTCAGCTTCAAGCTTTGTCCGGCCGTAGTCGTTAAAGGGCCTTAACTCACCGGACTCATCCGTCTCCTCCCCGGGAAATCCATACACGGCTACGGAACTCGTGAAAACAATCTCCTTTATCCCAAGCTCTTCTGCAACACTACATACATTTTCAGCCCCCCCGACATTCACATCATAATACAGCGACCCGGGTCTCACATCATCCCGATGCTCTGCTGCAAGGTTATATATAACATCACAACCCTTCGCTGCCGCAAGCAATGATTTCCTGTCCCGCACATCCCCCTTTATCCACAGATCCGGATAACTCCGGCTCTCCGCCTTATCAATGATTCTTATCGAATGGCCGGCACCGAGAAGCCGCTCTGCAAGCCTCGTCCCGATAAATCCCGACCCCCCTATGATGGCAATATTCTTCTTCATATCCGGAAAATCCCTGGACCTCGCAGGTGTACACCTGCGAGGTCCAGGTTGGGGTCTACTCAAGGCATAGATCCTTTATCCTTGCCAACTCCCTCTGATAGTTTATTTGGGAAGATACAAATTCTTTATATTTCCCGGGATCTACATTCAATAAGTCAGTATAATTGCATACCCCTTCTTCTGTTTCTCCCAGAAATTCCTTATATGAAGAAAATTGCCAATCCTGTGGTTCATTTATCAGGTTGGCGGTTACAGGATTCAGATGGAGGTAACGTGTAAGATGCAACAATTGTTCATCTGATTCCACCTCAACATTCTTGAACCTGCCTTCCCAAAGGGGTCCTCTTCCTGAATACCGCCGGAATCAGTGAGGATAAGATGAGCACTATTCATCAAAAAGACAAAAGGCTCGTATTCAAGAGGTTCAATTAGATGGATATTTGGATGGCTTTTTAAAATACTCTTAGCAAGTTTTATACATTAGGATTGCATGAAAAACTACCTTCATTTAAACAGCAACTTCAAGTTCTTCAATTCGTGAGCGGATAGGTCTCATCTTTTTTATCCTTACATGTACTATTGGCTGACCCTTTTCGGCATGACTTTTAGCTATCTCACGGCTCCACTTATTAAACTCTTCATCACCTTCTAATTGCATCACTACAACAGCATTATTTGGAATACTATCAGCAAATTCAGGATGCTCTCGAATGTATCTGTTGAACTCTTTGATTAACTCAGTATTTTTTCTTTCCATAACATTCATGGCATGGCTCCTTCCAAGAATCTCTGCGTGTATAATTCCCAATTATCATCTATATCGTCATCTTCTAAAGTTAATGCCTCTTCAAAACCGAGACTCAATCCCTCTTTGTTGTTCCTCCCGGCTAAATTATATGAATCACGATGAGCAAAACCGTGAGCACAGTCATATCGGACGACTTCTTTCCATCTACCCTTATATTCAACCTCTAATTGAACTACAAATTTCTCTACCTTACCTCTTGATGTCTTATGATAGTGCCTCTTCCTGACATCAATACTATAAGGAATTATATACTCCTTTTCAGCCACAGTGAATAGAGTACCGTTATATCTTCAAAACTAAACCTCATATTCATATCCATTATACCACATAAGCCATCAACTATGAACCAGTTCAAGCAATATGGTTACTTGTTTCTGAGTAACTACTCAGGTCAATAATACAGTTAATAGCCCAGAGGGATAAAGGGTCTGCCGGAAAAGGCGTTGGTAATAGAAGAGAGGAGATCAAGACGGTTCTTGCGGGCAGTAGAGAGATAGCTTCGGATACGAGCAAAAGAGATAGCGCCATTCATAGTGCGAAAGCAACCGGATATTTTCTGACGCACTTTTATCATGCGTATATCCTGCTCAGCCTGATTATTGGTAAAAGGGATACGCATGTCATGCAAAAAGGCAAGAACAAAGGACTCGTATTGATCGAGACGTATCAGGAGGTTTTGAGCTTTGGTCTTTTTGGGTCTGCCACGTTTTGGTTTTGAACGGGGGGCCTTTTCCAGAGGATTAGCCGTATATCCTTCTTTGAGAATGGCCCGGTAACGTTTCAACCAAGGTTTTTTTGTCGATTGGTTAATTGAGAGTATTTGTCTTTATGCTTTTCAACAAACAAATGCATATCTGTAATGAGATCACTCATATTGCCGGCCCATGGCTGGCCATGTTCTTCATGGAGGAACTTAAGTTCTCTCAGAAGGTGTGCATTACAGATACTGTGGTTGCAGTCATAGTTAAGATAGGGTTTCCAGAAGTCATGAATCAGATGGCCATTAAATTCAGGAATTATTCCGAAGTGATCGATAGCTTCAGAACCTCGCCTTTGGTGTATGCCATAGAAGGTTAATCTGTCAGTACCGGCATTGTGCAGCCAGTGAAGTTTACCTGCAACGCGGATGCCTGATTCATCAGCATGAACAAAAGGGGCTTTAATCAGTTGATTGATGAGGGCATGCTGGAAGTCATCAAGGTTATCATGGCATTTTTAAGCGGCCTGAAAGACAATGGATTCACTAACAGGGTATCCGAAGAGGTCATCACATAAGTGGCTTATACGATTGGTAGGCAGGAACTGTTGATGATGCAGGTATACAAGGAGGGACTGAAATTGTTGGCCGTATTGCACAGGAGCAGTAACCTGACCGGGGAACTTTGCACGTGAGACCTTGCTGCAGTTTGAGCATAATCCTACTTCAGCACGGTATTCGGTGACTTCGAGTTTTGGTTTGGGCAGTTCAAATACCTGACGGCATTCATAATCGATAATGTGCACAGAAGGATCAGTACAGCAGTCAGCATGATCGATATTAATGGTAACGATATGATCAGGATTGGCAATACGCTTAAGTGTAGAGCCTTGATGGCCGGGTTGTCCGCCCGGTTTTCTATCGGTTTGTTTGCGAAGGCTTTTAGTTTTTTTCAGACCGTCTGAAGATGGAGGTTTATCACTGTTGGAACTGTTTTAGTTAAGTCTGTTTTCAAGTTCTTCAACACGTTGTTGAAGCTTCAGAAGTTGTTTTTGAAGTTCCATGATAATATCAACAAGGGCCATAGGGTTGGTTTGAGCTATTTTAATAAGGTCTTGACGTTTAAACATGAGGTCCTTTTCGGGTGCAGGACAGCGCCTCCCGGAAGTTGGGATTCAGAGGATAGAGGAAGATATCCTTAACAGGAAGACCGTAGGCGTTATAACGGTCCTGCCGTCCTCGTCCTCGGGTATGATCGACATAAATCCAGTTGGCAGCCTTGTAGCAGGTGCCCCTGAATCTGTTACGCTCAACAAAGGTCTCTGCAAGATGAAGGGGATGGGCATATTTATTCTGCCAGTCGGCAACAATACGGCGCATAATAAGGCCCAGGATATGGCTTGCCGGATGTGGAACTTTGACCCATGGCAGAATGAGAAAGCGGCTATTATTGGTCATCAGATTAATGTTGCGCTGCCGGAGAGGTTCACTCCAGCCGATGAAGTTATCCCTGGCAGCAGTCTTCCAGGCTGCGGAACCAAAAAGCAGACAGGCAATATCCAGTCCGTTGCGGTCTTTGACAAGATACTTCATGTTTTCTCCAACACTATGGAATCCGAGGTAATGATGCCTGCTCAGATACCAGGTAAAACAGGCTTCTTCATAGGAACCGGTTTCGGGAATTATTACAGTCAGAGGTTTAAGTTCAGACAGTGCAAAAGAGATAAGCTCGGGATTGGAAGCAGGCATAGACATATTTGTGGCTGGGCAACGGGGAGGCCGTCTCATTTCCGCTCTGACAGGCGGCAAGGTTATAAGACCGCACCCTTGAAGTTTAAAGAGAAAGCTCCTGGCGGCAAAGGTCTTGGGTCGCCCCGTATAAGTATGCCAATCCCAGAGACGGCAAATGGAGCCCCATTTGTGGGTGCAAGTATTCATCTTTTGATGATTAGATCTTAGCGCAGGTGCGAAAACTTTTATGTTGACTTAGTCTATGACTTAGTCTATAATAAATAAATGATAATTACGGTTAATATTCATGATGCAAAAACTCAGTTCTCCAAGCTTTTGGCAAGAGTAAGTAGTGGAGAAGAAATTATTATTGCCAAGGCCGGTAAACCCATTGCCCGACTGGTTCCCATAGTGGAACGACCAAAGAAGCGTGTGGCCGGGACAGCGAAAGGGAAGATTTTTGTTGCAGAGGATTTTGATGCTCCGCTTCCTGAGGCTGTCTTGGACACATTTGAGCAATGAAGGCCTTGCTTGACACGCACACATTCTTGTGGTGGATTACGGATGACCCTAAACTATCGTCTCATGTCCGTGGAATCATTAGTGATGGTAATAATGAACTATTTCTAAGTGCTGCTTCTGGCTGGGAGATAGCGATTAAAGCTAAACTCGGTAGAATAAAATTGCCTGATAAACCAGAGCTTTTTATTTCAGAACAATTGTTTCTCAATGCAATTCAGAGTTTGCCTATTCAGATGGGTCATGCCCTCCGTGTCTATTCACTACCGAACCATCATAGAGATCCTTTTGACCGAATGATTATTGCTCAGGCTCAGTTAGAAGATCTACCCATTCTTACAACTGATTCCCAGATTAGCCAGTACCTGGTACAAGCTATCTGGTGAAATTAAAAGATAATATTGAATTAATGACTCCCGGTTAATACCTCCGACATTCTTTTTATATAACAGGCAAAAAATATCCAATCGGCAGCATCCGCATCAGGAAGTTCTGTGCTATTAACCCGGCAAATAAATACAGAGTTTTAAACTGGTTAAGAATTTGTTGCACAAACAGAAAAAATGATATTTGTAGAGTCTTTACCCATTTCAGCTCAAAGCAAATTTGGGTAATGTAATCCATTATAAACCTATAACTTCGGGACCCCACCAAAAACCGCCACCTCGTAGGTGGAAGTAAGGCTGTTTAAACCATATGGCAAGGAGGGATTCAGAATTGCTGGATACATATTGCTTTCTACAGATATTGGATGCTAAAATGAATATAAAATTATGACACAGGATGTATAGCTATGGGCAGATTAATAGTCAAAGAAACAGTTACCAAGGAAAGGGAGATAGAAATTTCCGTAGAAGTACTTCTGTCTCTTATTGATAGCCTTACATTGGAAGAGCAAAAGAAATTGTTAAATAAACTATCGGCATCACTAAAGAAAAAGAAGCCGATAGAACTCCAACCATTTAAGAAAGACAAGATAGAAGATATCCTGGCCGATTTTGCGGATGCGGATTTATATGAAGATAGTTTTCTGCGGGATTTAGAGGAAGGGCTGAAAAAATCCTCTGTGTATAAGTAGGACCCATGCCGCGCATTTTGGATCTCCGGGATGATCTTTATGAATACATTAACAAACACGCACTTAAAAAGAAATGGCAAAAGGCCATAGAGTTATTTGAAAAAGACCCCTCACATCCTTCTTTGCATACTGAACTTCTCAAACCAAAACATCGTCTCATTTATTCGTTCAGAATAGACAGGAAGTACAGAGCCCTGTTTATCGTTAAGGAGGAAGAACTCGTAGAAGTAATAGCCATAACAAAGCATTATCGAAAATAAAGGGGTCTTCGGCCCCAATCCTTGCACCTCCGGGGTGCAAGGATTACTATCACTCAAAAATATCCCGGCTGGAAAAACTCATATACGCTTCGAGTGGTTGTGCGATCTATGGGTCATATCCGGAACTTCCTTTAAAGGAAAAATTTATCTCCATGTACCTCACCACTCCATACCAGATTAACAAGATGACGGGATAGATGTATTGTAATTTCTATAACCATCACTACGGCCTTCCAATCGTAAACTGCCGTTTCTTCAATTACTACGGGCCTGGTGAGGCGCCGGGACAGTACAGGAACGTTATCCCTAATTTTATTTACTGGGCCATGAAGGGTATTCCCCTTCCTATTACAGGAACGGGGGAAGAAACCCGGGACTTTACATATGTGTTAGACTTTGTGCAGGGATTGATAAAAGCCGGTTATTACCCGGGCGCAGTAGGGGAGAATTTCAACCTGGCCTCTGAAAAAGAGATCAGAATCAGGGATCTGGTGAAGATGGTGAATGAGGCGACCGGGAATAAAGCTGATATTATTTTTAGAGAACGGCGGAAATGGGACACCAAGCCGAGGCTCCCAACCGCCACCTTGTAGGTGGCGGTTTTATCCGGCATAGTAATCGTCAGACAAAAACAAATACACGTGTGCGTGTTTGTTTTGACCGTTTACCTCCACCTACGAGGTGGCGGTAAGATTGGACCATTGAGGGATTAGAGATAACGTATAAATGGATTGAAAAAGAGGTTAAAGAAGCAAAGAATAGTACCTCCACCTACACCTCGCAGGTGTACACCTGCGAGGTGTAGGTAGGGTTGTGAGGATTACACATTGGATTGAGTTTCCTGTAATTATGATATAATTATAACATGTTTTAAAATCTGCAGGAGGTGATCAGTATGCCAAAGGTAGCCACGGATATACCGGACGATTTGTATAAAAAGTTAGAAGAAGAAGTTAGACTTGGAATATTTCAGGATATTTCGGAGGCAATAAATACTGCTCTCAAGAAGACCTACGCTAAAAAAAGCAGGGCATATCTAAGATGGCTTATTAAGAGAGAAGGTATCACCAAGGTTTCTATGTTAAAAGAGCTTGAGAATATCCGGAAATGAGATACAGAATATTCCTGGACACTAATATCCTTGTCTCTGGTATCTTCTTTGAGGGCAATGAAACCAGGATATTAGATATGATAGAACTGGACCTGATAACAAGTGAGGATGTAGTTGAGGAACTTAAGGAGATTGCTAAAAAGAAGCTTAAGTACCTTGGTGAACGTACCCTTGAAATTGCGCTATTAGAGATAGACAGGGCATTATACGATATAGAGATCTTGTCAAGGGAGAGGTACAAGGAGAAACTTGTAAAAGCAAAAGAACTTATAACTCATAAAAAGGATATGCCAATATTGGCTGCAGCACTTTATGCAAATGTGGATTATTTGCTCACGGGTGATTCCCATTTCTTTACAGATAAAGTTGAGACTGTGATCAAAGTCAGTACAACAAGGGAATTCTTTAACGAAATCGAAAAAGCTTAATGCGAACTTCAAAGCATTATTTTGAAGGAGGTGGAGTTTATGAAGATAAAATGTTCAAAGGGATCTGATGTTTTTATAGTAGAGCTTAGGGATAGAGAAAGCATTAGATTCAATTGATTTAAAGAAGGAATTATTCTTCATTTTGAAATAGGGGTTCGGTCGGGTCCACCGGCACATTATTTACCCATTTCAGCCCAAAGCACTTTTGGTCACCACTACCCTAAAAACCTCCACCTCGTAGGTGGCGGTAAGATTGGACCATTGTATAGATCCTGTCAATATTGGCTCAGAGGAGATGGTAACAATAAATCAACCGGCGGAAAGAATAGCGGAGATTGCAGGAAAAAAGCTGTCTATAAAACATATCCCCGGCCCACTGGGTGTTAGAGGAAGAAATTCGGATAACAGATTAATAGAAGAGAAATTAGGCTGGAAACCCTCGATGCCTCTGAAAAAGGGATTAGAGATAACGTATAAATGGATTGAAAAAGAAGTCAAAGAAGCTTTTCACCTACACCTCGCAGGTGTACACCTACGAGGTGTAGGAGGGTTATGAGAAAACATCCTTTAATAAACGGGAAAACATATCATGTCTTTACCAGAAGCATTGCGGGGTATGAGATATTCAGGAGCGATAGGGAGTATAACAGAATTTTAAATCTGCTTAAGTATTATAAAGTGGAGAACCCACCATTGAGGTTTTCAGTGTTTGAGGAACTTAAGGATAAAGGAAACTCCTACCATAAGTATTTTGATTAAGTAACCTTTCACCTACACCTCGCAGGTGTACACCTGCGAGGTGTAAGTAGGGCACACGGCAAGGTTACAAGATACCGGGAAGCCGCTGATTATGAGTTAATGCTTCGATTTTTGTATAGCTATGATGTGAGCGTTGCTTATATTCCTATGGTGCTTGTCAAGATGAGGGCAGGGGGTACAAGTACCCCGGGTCTTTACACGATGGGAGCAATTGCTGAAAATTATCGGGCATGGAAAGTAAATGAACTTAGTCCGAATCCGATCACTTTTGCATTAAAACCGTTATCAAAGATTTTCCAATTTATAAATAAGCAGTAAGTCTATTCTTCGAGAATCTCTCCAAGCTCCCCCAGAGGATAACCTCTTGCCTACACCTCGTAGGTGGCGGCAAGGCTGTTTTCAGCCACGAAGTGACGCAAAGGAAACAGTTACAGACAAATTATTATAGCCGCAGCACTCACAGAGAGAAGACAGGACTTTTTACCCATTTCAGCCTAAAGCAGATTTGGGTAATGGGTTAAGAAAGTGAGATGAGCTTTTTCTTGAAGCTAAGCAAGTATAAACCTGCAAGATACTATGATATCACGCAGAATACACGCAGACTGGATAGGATGGGGGGTTGGGATGTTTGAAGGGAAGCAGTGTGGTTATTTATAAGTAGATTTCCCTTTGATCTTTATTCTATAAACAACTACAGTCTTTGCCTCATCATCTATCGTGTAAAGAACACGATAATTACCTGCACGGATACGATAGCCTTCTTTTTCTGTAAGTTTTTTAGAATTACGTGGTCTTGGATTGGGGGAAAGGAAAAAGAATCGTTTTATCAATAAGAGAACGATATTTGCTTGGTGGAATTCTTTCTGCTTCTTTTTGTGCTTTTCTTGCTATTACAAATTTGATAAAGTATGAAGAGTTTCGGATCCGCCCCTTGCAAGATTTATAGCGCCTTATTCAATTATACTCCGCTATCTTCTTGAAAAATTGAAGATTTTCAATACCCATTATCTTGGAATCATAACAAAACATACCCTACCTCCACCTCGTAGGTGGAAGTAAATGGTTTTCAAGAAACAAATAGCAAAGGAGATGGTGAGGGTTTTAACCCCTGACGGAATAATCCCCTGGTATGACTATCACATGAACAACCTTAAAAACCCTAAACGCATCACCCTCGCCCCACCGATTACACGCATGGTAGCCCCCTCTTCCTGGATTGCCTGCTATCTTCTTCAGAAATTAAAGATTTTCAACACCCATTATTTATGCATTATTAGAAAGCTGGCAAGCTAAAAAGCTGGATGGTTAGCTAAGATACCCTTACTTACACTTACACCCCGGGGGTGTAGGGATGGATGGCGTAATGTCAACGAAGTCAACGAGAAAGTGCCTTCTGTTAGATGGAATGATGTATGGAATAGGATAAATACGAATATGGCAATCTGTAGAACATGATAGTATTTGATTTAGTTTGTTTCTAAAAGCTATACTTAAAAATTAACATTAATTTGGAGGTGGATATGTCTACAGAAGTTGTTCATCCATATATAACCTCAAGGGAAGGTATAGGCAGTGGTAAGCCGATAATAGCTGGAACAAGAACAAGGGTATCAAATATAGTGGCTTACTATAAACTCGGACTCTCACCAGAAGAACTTGCCAGAGAATTTCCACACCTTACTCTTTCTCAGATTCATGATGCCCTCTCCTACTATTATGAAAATCAGAAAGATATAGACAAAGAGATAGATGAGGACAGTGAAGAGAACATAAAAAAATTCATCCAGAAATGAGGATAAAACTTTATCTTGATGAAGATGTTCCATTCTCTTTTGCACAGGCGTTACTGAATAGAGGAGTAGATGTAATTACTACACAACAGGTCGGAAACGATAGACAATCAGACCCAGAGCAGCTTATCTATGCCTCAAAAGAAGGAAGAACAATTTTTACTCATAATAAAAGAGATTTTATAGTTCTAAACAATGAATATTTGCAAGTCGGAAAAGAACACGCGGGGATAATTCTATCTGATCAGTTACCGACGGGAGTCCTTCTAAAACGGTCCATGAAACTCTGGTTTTCACTTAATGCTATAGAAATGAAGAACAGATTTGAGTTCTTAAATAATTGGAAGTAAAAGTTTCAGTATAAAACATCTTACACCCCATAGGTGCAAGTAAATGACAGACTTTGCCAGAGACGATGCTTGAGAAAATTCCTTGGCTTTGCACTCAAAAGTATTAAGTCATATGTCGTATGTCGTAAGTCAATTTCAAGATAGGGAGGGAATAGGAAAATGCCATTTGCTGAAAACCTCCACCCCGTAGGAGTAAGTATATGTTCATATAAATATGATATAATATTTAAGGAATATTGACTGAAGTGAAAGAAATTTATGCCCAGAATATCTATGTTTTTTGGAATTGTTGTTTATATGTATTATGATGACCACAAGCCTCCACATTTTCATGCGTCATATGAAGGTTTAGAAGCTATGTTTGACTTTGAAGGGAACTTGATAAAAGGTTTTATGCTGATAAGGGCTCAAAAACTGATTAAAGAATGGTGCAGTCTGCATAAGAAAGAGCTTAAAGAAAATTGGGAAAGCGCCAGAGAAAGTAAACCTTTAAACTGGGTGGAACCTTTAAGATAGGAGGGGTTATGGAGTTTATTCCTCATGTAGTAGAGGCTGAATATATAAAAGACTATACTATTAAACTTAAATTCAATGATGGAAGTGTAAAAATAGTAACCCTGGAATCTTATGTGAAAAGAGGCGGGGTTTTTTCCAGCTTGGAGGATAAGGAATTTTTTAAAAAGTTTTTTATTGACCTCAATACGTTATGCTGGCCAAATGGAGCGGATATTGCTCCTGAACGGTTGTACGAGATAGGGAAAGAAGTCTCTGAAGATCCACTTGTGAAAGTCTAAAAGCGTTTGATTTAGAAAAAATGAGAACAAGTGTCAAATCGCAAAGTGAATTAAGCCTTTCTTTTTGTGATTGAAACAAAGGGACAATAAACCTTATAGGTCAATCTTTAAGCCAAGTCTTGCGGAATCTGTCATAAGGGATAAAAGAAGTTGCTTCTCGCTCTGCCTTGAGAAGATCATTGGCATCTTCAAGGTCTTCAATTACTTCCATAGTGTTTTTATATTCCTTGATATTAAGAACAACAGCTTTCTTGTTGCCTTTTTCATCAACCAGATATTTGGGCTTTATAGTTTTTATATCATTTTGCATCTTCTACCTAATATTGCTGTCTTTTTCTTTAAATTAAGATAACATAAGGACGGGAAAAGATACAAGTTAACAGTAAGTTTTGGTTGAATCTCTTACAGCTAATTCCCGGATTAGCCAGTACCTGGTACAAGCTATCTGGTGAAATTAATGTCCCCCTTTTGTACCTCCGGTGTGCAAGGATGGCTATCACTCAAAAATATCCCAGTTGGAGAAATTCATAAACTTCCTTTAAAGGAAGAATTCATCTCCATGCACCTCACCACTCCGTACCAGATAAACAAGATGACGGGAGAGATGTACTGTAATTTCTATGACCATCATTACGGCCTTCCAATCGTAAACTGCCGTTTCTTCAATTCCTACGGGCCTGGTGAGGCGCCGGGACAGTCCAGGAACGTTATCCCTAATTTTATATACTGGGCCATGAAGGGTATTTCCCTCCCCGTTACAGGAACGGGGGAGGAACCCCGGGACTTTACCTATGTGCTGGACCTTGTGCAGGGATTGATAAAAGCCGGTTATTACCAGAGTGCAGTAGGGGAGAATTTCAACCTGGCCTCTGAAAAAGAGATCAGAATCAGGGATCTGGTGAAGATGGTGAATGAGGCGACCGGGAATAAAGCTGATATTATTTTTAGAGAGCGCCGGAAATGGGATACAAAACCACGGCTCCCGGCATCGATAGACAAGGCAAAACAACTGATAGGCTACGAGCCTATAATGAATTTTAACGAAG